>NZ_DASQNA010000014.1 GCF_035645195.1 Paenibacillus sp.
CATCTAAGCGTGAAGCCCCCCTCAAGATGAGATTTCCCTGCTTGAAGACCCCATGTAGACGACGTGGTTGATAGGTTCGAGGTGGAAGCGCAGCAATGCGTGGAGCTGACGAATACTAATCGGTCGAGGACTTATCCAAAAAAAGTACCGAAGTTGCAATTTACCATTGCAAAGTAGGTCGGATGTGTAGTATACTCGTTTTCGCACTCAGTTTTCAGGGAACAATCCCTGAATGAAAACATTCCCCGATAGCTCAGTCGGTAGAGCACTCGACTGTTAATCGAGTTGTCGCAGGTTCGAGTCCTGCTCGGGGAGCCATATCTTGGAGAGGTGTCCGAGTGGTCGAAGGAGCACGATTGGAAATCGTGTAGGCTCTAACCGGGTCTCGAGGGTTCGAATCCCTCTCTCTCCGCCATCATACGTATGGCCCGTTGGTCAAGGGGTTAAGACACCTCCCTTTCACGGAGGTAACAGGGGTTCGAATCCCCTACGGGTCACCAACACATGGGCGCTTAGCTCAGCTGGGAGAGCATCTGCCTTACAAGCAGAGGGTCGGCGGTTCGATCCCGTCAGCGCCCACCATGAATTTCATATCGTCGCGGGGTGGAGCAGTCCGGTAGCTCGTCGGGCTCATAACCCGAAGGTCGTAGGTTCAAATCCTGCCCCCGCAACCAACTTTTCAATGCGGAGCCGTGGTGTAGAGGCCTAACATGCCTGCCTGTCACGCAGGAGACCGCGGGTTCGAATCCCGTCGGCTCCGCCATTTATCTTCTCAACTCAAGGCTTGGTAGCTCAGTCGGTAGAGCAATGGACTGAAAATCCATGTGTCGGCGGTTCGATTCCGTCCCAAGCCACCATTAAACAATTGAATACGCCGTTGTAGCTCAACTGGTAGAGCAACTGACTTGTAATCAGTAGGTTGGGGGTTCAAGTCCTCTCGACGGCACCATTGGTTCTTGGAGGATTAGCGAAGTGGCCAAACGCGGGAGACTGTAAATCTCTTCCCTTACGGGTTCGGTGGTTCGAATCCATCATCCTCCACCATTATAGGGGCATAGTTTAAAGGTAGAACAGCGGTCTCCAAAACCGTTAGTGTGGGTTCAATTCCTGCTGCCCCTGCCAATTTTCCTCTTGAATATGGCGGTCGTGGCGAAGTGGCTAACGCATCGGATTGTGGCTCCGACATTCGGGGGTTCAATTCCCCTCGATCGCCCCATATTCCCATTGGGGATTAGCCAAGCGGTAAGGCAACGGACTTTGACTCCGTCATTCCCAGGTTCGATCCCTGGATCCCCAGCTTTATGCGGACGTGGCTCAGTGGTAGAGCATCGCCTTGCCAAGGCGAGGGTCGTGGGTTCGAATCCCATCGTCCGCTCCATTCCGATTATGGCGCCATAGCCAAGTGGTAAGGCAGAGCTCTGCAAAAGCTTTACCCCCAGTTCGAATCTGGGTGGCGCCTCCAACTTCCTTTTGCCGGGGTGGCGGAATCGGCAGACGCACAGGACTTAAAATCCTGCGGTAGGTGACTACCGTACGAGTTCAAGTCTCGTCCTCGGCACCAAGTAAACTTGTAATATGTGCCCTTAGCTCAGCCGGATAGAGCGTTTGACTACGAATCAAAAGGTCAGGAGTTCGAATCTCTTAGGGCACGCCATTTTTTTTATTCTTCTTTTATGTGCCGATGTGGCGGAATGGCAGACGCGCTCGACTCAAAATCGAGTCCGAAAGGGTGGAGGTTCGAGTCCTCTCATCGGTACCATAAAAACGAATAAATGCCGGCGTGGCGGAATGGCAGACGCGCTCGACTCAAAATCGAGTCCGAAAGGGTGGAGGTTCGAGTCCTCTCGCCGGTACCACTTTACAATTCCTAAACTCTTAAGACGGTCACCCCCGCTTAAGAGTTTTTTGTCGTTTCCGCCATTCACGCGATTGCAAGCCGATCGATCGGCGAGTACGATAGGATTATGTTTCACTGGCGAAGGTGCGAATATCGCGGTTAATCATACATACAACATTGCAACGGACGGGGGGCGGAACAAGGTGATCGCGATCAAGGAGCGAATCGGGAACGCGAAAGCGAAGTTGATCTACAGTCTCGTGCGCAAGCATGGGACGGTATCGAAGCAGTTGCTGCTGGAGCAGAGCGGCATGAAAGGAAGCACGTTAACGCGCTTATTGGAGGATATGGCGGCCGAAGGCTGGATCGAGGAGGTCGGCTTCGGCGAATCGACCGGCGGGCGTCCGCCGATTTTGTACCGGCTGCGGGCCGATCGCGGCTACGTGTTCGGGCTCGACATTTCCCGAATCCACTCCCGTCTCGTCCTGTGCGATCTCAGCTTCCGCAAGCTCGATTCGCGAGTGTGGAAGATGACGGCGGGCTCGACGCCGGAGGTGCTCATCCAGCACATGACCGAGGCGATGGAGCATATGCTCGAGATTCACGACATTCCGAAGGGGAGGCTGTTCGGCGTCGGGGTCGGCGCGGTCGGACCGCTCGATCGGCTGAAGGGCGTTATCACGAATCCTCTCTATTTCCCTGCGACGGGGTGGACGGACGTGCCGGTATGCCAAATGATATCGGATCGGATGGGCGTACCGTGCCTGCTCGATAACGGCGCGAACGCGGCGCTGCTCGGGGAATATTGGACCGACGAGCCGCAGGAGCGCGGCGAGCACGTGCTCTACATCCACGGAGGCATCGGCCTCCGTTCCGCGATGCTGTCGAACGGGAAGGTCGTGTACGGGGCCGTCGACATGGAGGGCGCCGTCGGCCAAATGATCATCCAAAGCGACGGCGTGCCGCACCGGGAACCGGACGGCAACTACGGATGCTTGGAATCGTACGCGAGCATTTACGCCCTCGAGCAGCATGCCGTCTCGCGTCTTAAGCAAGGGCGGGACAGCGCGCTGAGGGCGCTCGTGGAGCGGCCGGAGCAGGTGAAGTTCGATCACCTCGTCGAAGCGATCCAGGGACAGGATCCGCTGACGCTCGATATTTTCCAGCAATCGGCGACGTATTTCGGCATCGGTCTCGCCAACATGCTGAACCTCCTTCATCCGGAGAAGGTGATCCTCGGCGGACCTATGTTCAATACCCAAAATTTATATTTCGAAACCGCTACGAAAGTGGCGATTCGGAACACATACTATTACCCAGCGTATCAAGTGACGTTCAGCAGAGGAAAGCTGGGAGAAGAGGCGCTGGCGGTCGGCGCGGCGGTGCTGGCGGCGACGCAGCTGACGGAATGAATCAGTGCTCGCCGTTTCCCGGCCTCAAGTATGCTTTATCCTTCAAAAACAGCTTCCAAAACCAGATAAAGACGGGCACGAGAATCCCGATGCCGACTGCGTAGCCGACGAGCAGCGCGTTGAACATCTGGGGCGACGTAAACCCTTCTTCGACGGTTAACATCGGGTAAAACAAGTACGGCATATGCGCACGGCCGTACCCGATGCTCGCGAATCCGTACTGCGCCACGACGGCGAGCACGGCGACGCGGGCGAACCCTTGGCGCCCTCTCGGGTCGCGCCACCAGAGCGCCGAATAGCCGATCGCGAAGGCGGCGACCGAGAGGACGAACCAGCCCCATTCATGAGCCATGTTCGCCGCGATCCAGCGCGCTTCCGGCACGAACGTGAAGCTCGTCAGCATCGCCATGGCGAGCGTCGTCGGGCCGAGCGCGATCGCGGCGCTGCGATACACGCGGTAGGTTCGCTCGTCGTCGCCCTCTCGCGCGTAGTCGGCGAGGAACAGCGCGGAGAGGAACAGCTCGGTCGTCAGGCCGAAGCCGAGGTGCGCATACAGCGTCGGACTCGCGAGCAGCTTGCCGAACAGGAGGCGAGGCGCTTCTTCTCCGCCGGCCGTGAAGCCGCCAAGCGTCAGCGGCAGCACGGAAACGAGCAAGCCGGGAATCAGCAGGCCGGTAACGCCCGAGACGAACGGCAGCATGCCGCGGTATTGATGCGTCGAGTACGCATACACGAGGAACGCGCTCCGCAGGATGAGAAGCGCCAGCGCGAGCCCGGCAGGCAGCACGAGCAGACCGCCCAGCGTCGACGTCGCGAACGGGAAAAAGCCGACGAACGCCACGACGAACAGCACGAGAAACACGTTCGTCACTTTCCAGGACGGTGACAGAAACCGGTTCGCGATATCCGCCGCGGCCGTATCGTTCCGCCGCCCGAAGACGAGCGACCAAAACCCCGCCCCGAAATCGATCGACCCCGCGATCGAATACACGAACAAAAACACCCATAGAATCAAAATCCCGAGTCCCGCGTCGGACATTTACCGCACCCCGCCTTCCGCCGCCGCGCCGTCCGGATAATTCCCCGCATACGCTTCGAGCTCCCTTCCGACCGGCCGCCGCCGGAAAAACATCCGCATGACCAGAATCGTCGCGACGAGCAGCAGCACGTAAATCCCTAAAAAGAGGAACAGCAAGAAGCCTAAACTTTCGGATTGCAAAGCGGCTTCCTCCGTTCGCATCACCCCGTAAATGACCCACGGCTGCCGTCCGCTGCAGCTGAACACCCAGCCGGTTTCGATACCGAGCATCGACAGCGGGAAGGCGGCCACGAGCACCGCGAGCAGCCACTTCGGGAACGGTTTCTTCAGCACGTACTTCCATGCCAGGGCGCCGAGCGACAGCGCGATCAACAGCGTGCCGATAAACACCATTAAATTAAACAAGGTATGGATGTAAAGCGGCGGCCAGTTTTCGCGCGGGAAATCGTGCAGGCCGCGCACGACCGTGTCGAACGAATTGCCGGCCAAGAAGCTAAGCGTCCACGGAATCTCGAGACCGCCCACCACTTTCTCGGTCGCCGGATCGACATATCCGCCGATGGCGAGCGGAGCGCGGTCGGTCGTCTCGAACAGCCCTTCCGCGGCCGCGAGCTTCTCCGGCAAATATTCGTGCAAATATTGCGCGGTGCCGTGCCCGTTGAACGCCGTCGTCAGCGACATGACGCCGCCGAACAGCAAGCCCATCATCAGCGCTTTACGATGGTACGCCTGCTCGCGCTCGGTCGAGGCCCGTCCCCGGAGCAGCTTGTACGCCGCGACGGAGACGATCGCGAACGCGCCGGTCATATACGCGGAGGCGAGCACATGCTGCGCGGTAATGAAGATGGCGGGGTTGAAGATCGCCGCCCAAATGTCGACGTCGACGACGTTCCCGGCTTCGTCGATCCGAAACCCGCGCGGCGTGTTCATCCAGGCGTGGGCGTCGGTGATCAGCACCGCCGAGGCGCCGGCGCCGAACGCGACGAGCGTGACGCTGACGATGCGCAGCAGCGGCGTGAGGCGATCGGCGGCATAGACGTAGATGGCCATAAATAACGATTCAAGGAAAAAGGCGAAAATCTCGACTTGGAACGGCAGGGCGATGACCTGCTGCACGATTTCCATGTAGCCGGGCCACAGCAGCGAAATCATGACGCCGACGATCGTGCCGGACGGAATCGCGACGCCGAGAATGATCGCGAACCCTTGGGTCCAGCGGCGCGCGAGCAGCGCGTAATCGCGGTCCTTTTTCCAATGATACAGCACCTCCGCGATCACGATCATCGCCGGGATGCCGACGCCGAGCGTCGCGAATATGATATGAAACGCCATGGACGAGCCGAACAGCGCGCGGGCCATCGTGACGGAATCCATCTTGTGCAGGCACTCCCTCTCTTGGAAACAGGTACATTTCATGTTGCTTCCAAGGGGTGAAAATTATTCTTGCTCGCACGCAAAGAAACCGCCGGAGCTCGAAAGCCCCGACGGTTTGGCGAAGGTCCCGGACTCAGACGCCGAAGACGCCGGAGCGGGAGATGATAACGAGGAGGATGAAGAGCACGAGAATCGCGCCCGTGGACGTCCAACCGTAACCTACTGCCGTCATTCCAATCTACCTCCTTTGCCGCGAAAATGGATACCGACGCGAATTACAGGACCCATACGCGGGCGATGATCACCAAGAGGATGAAGAGCACCAGGATGACGCCCGTCGACGTGAAACCAGTTACCGCTGTCATGGAAACCCCTCCTTTGATCGAACCGCCGTGATTCGTGCGATCCGAGAAGTTAATACAACATATGTGGCTGCGCGGGAGTGCGTATGGACGATTGTCACGGGGGCGCCCCCCGCCCCTGCCCAAATGCCGCTGGAGCGGACAGGTCCGCCTGCAGTCCGAGAGGGGCGGAGCCGAAGTCGGACGTTTCCCCCGCCTTGGGTCCAGTTCGAAATACCGTCACCGGTCCGTTTTGGCAAGCCGCGGAATTCCCTAGAATAAAGACATGAAACAAACCAAGTACATGAACGGAGCTGAACGGATATGAAATGGAATCGAAATACGGGTCTCGCCATCGCGCTCATCGCGATCGGCGCCATGATCCTGCTGCACCGCCTCGGACTCGACGTTTTCGGCTGGGTCGTCCCGCTCGCGATGATCGGGCTCGGATATTACGGCATCCGAATCGGACGACAGACGATCGGCTGGATCGTGCTGTTGATCGGATCGCTGGCGCTGCTCGGCAATCTGTGGGGCCTGATCGCGTTCCTCGCCCCGATCGCGCTCATCGCGTTCGGCTGGACGATGCTGAAACGGCGCAAGGCGTATGAATAACGAGTCGACCAAGGAGGACTACAAATTATGAGTTTAATGAGAAGAGTTCGAGATTTGACGGTAGCTACGCTGAACGATCGATTGGAAAACGCGCAGGACCCGATTCGAGTCATCGACGGCTTCCTTCGCGAAATGATGGAAGCCATACGAGAAACCGAAGCGTTGCATCGGCAGTGCGCGGCGCACACGGCGAGCGTCAGAGCGCAGTTCCTGCAGTCCGACGCGCTGGCGCGCAAGCGCGAAGAGCAGGCGCTGCTCGCGCTGAGGGCCGGCGAAGACAGCGTAGCGCGGGCGGCGCTCGCGGAGAAGGTGATCGAAGAGGAGAAGCGCGACGGCTACCGGACGCTGTACGAGCAAAGCCGCAGCACCGTAGACGAGCTGGAGAACCGCCTCGCCGAGCTGAGACGGGATTATCAAGAGGTATACCACAAGCGTCAATATTACTTAGCGCGTCTCGAGACGCTGCGGCTGCAGCGCCGGATGCACGAGAAATCGCACCATTACGCGAGCCAGGGCGGCAATTGGTTCCACCGGCTCGAAGAACATATCACCGATTTGGAGCTGGAGGCGAGAAGCTTGATGGATGTTCGCGGCGGCTATTCCGCGCCGGCGGGCGACCGGATCTCGTTCGGCGAGGATAAGGTCGAGCAAGCGCTCGCGATGCTGAAGCGCAAGTTGGAAGGAGGCCACTGAACGACATGAAACGAATCTACCGATCCGCCCGCGACAAAAAGCTGTTCGGGGTATGCGGCGGCCTCGCCGAGGCGACCGGCATCGACGCGACGATCATTCGGATCGTGCTGGTCATCGCGGCGGTGTTCTCCGGCGGCGCGCCGATCCCGATTTACATCATCGCGGCGATGATCATGCCGAAGGATCCGACCTACACGCCGCATTACGGCGCGCCGGGCTGGGCTCCGCCGCCTCCGCCGCCGCAGTCTTGGGGCACGCCCCCGACGCCCCCGACGCCGCCGCAGCAGCCGCCGTACGGCCAACCGCCGTCGCAGGGATACTACCCGCCGAAGGACGCGGCGAAGTCGCCGAGCATTGACGACTTGATGGGAGATATCGAGAAAAAAGCGCTGCAGAAAGAATTGAACGAATTGAAAGCGAAGCTCGCCCAATACGAAAAAGGACAAAAAGGAGACGATTGAAATGGGAGTATTTAAGCGGATCAAAGACATGACGGTGGCGTCCATTCACGATGTACTGGACAAAGTAGAGGACCCGGTAGTAATGTTAAATCAATACTTGCGCGACATGGAAGAGGAAATCGCGACGGCCGAAGTGACGGTCGCGAAGCAAATCGCCGCCGAGCGGAAGCTGAAGCAGCGGCTCGACGAAGCGAAGCGCGCCGGGGAGACGCTCATGGCGAAGGCGGAGGAAGAGCTCCGCGCCGGCCGGGAAGAATCCGCCCGCGCAGCTTTGGAAGAGAACCTCAAGTACGCCGCGAAGGTCGAGGAGACCGAGGCGCTGTACGCGCAGACGAAGGCGCATGCCGAAGAACTGACGGCGCAGCTGCACGCGATGAAGGAAGAGTTCTATAAGATGCGCAACCGCCGCAACGAGCTCGCGCAGCGCGCTCAGCTCGCCAAGATCAAGAAGCAGACGGCGGCGGTCTCGTCCGCGAACGTCATCGAGAACGGCGGCGCGGCGCGCGGGTTCCATCGCATGGAGGAGAAAATCATGCAGATGGAAGCTGAGGCGGAAGTAGCGCGGATCCCGTACGGCGCGGCGCCGTCCGCGGAGCCGGTTCGGAACGAGCGCGTCGACGCCCAGCTGGAAGCGCTCAAGCAGAAGCTGGCCTCCGGTTCGGAACAGCAGTAACGCGTCGGCCCAAGGGGCGCCCGGAGAACGTTCGGGCGCCCGCTTGGCTTTTCGTCGCGCAGCGGCCCACATCGCACTTAGGAAAGGAGGCGGCAGCATGGCTAACGGCAAACGGAATACGGCGCTTCTTTTCATCGGGGCGGGGCTTTACTTGGCGATCGGCCACATGGCGGGCTTTGTGGCCGCCGGCGCGCTCGTGCTGGCGCTTCTCGGCTTCGCGATCGTACGCTCTTCCCTCGACAGCGAGCGCAAAGATTTGGCGGGCTACGTGCTGCTCGTCGTCTCCGGTCTCGTGCTCCTCGCGAGCCATTGGGTGTTCGCGCTGCTCGTCGCGGCGGCCGCGTATTGGTTTTTCCGCAAGGCGAAGCGAAGCGGGGAGCCGCTCCCAGGGCCGGACATTCCGCTCGATCGGTCGTTCGTGAAGCAGCACATCGTCGCGAGCGTCCGCTGGGGCGGCAGCGAACCGTGGACGGTTCGCTCGGCGGAGCTCGCGGTCGCGATCGCGGAGGTGCGGATCGACATGACGAACGCGATCTTCGAGGAGCCGACCGTCGACCTGCGGCTCACGGGGCTGATCGGCGATATCGACGTCATCGTGCCGGACGACGTGGGCCTTGCGGTGCATGCGGACGTCGCGATCGGCGAAATCAAGGTCGCGGGCGAACGCGGCGCGGGCATTATGAACCGGCTCGCGTGGCGGTCGCCGAATTTCGAGACGGCGGAGCACCGGGTGCAGCTGCACGTCTCGTACGCGGTCGCCGATGTCGACGTGAAAGTGCTGTGAGCGGGAGGAGCCGGCCATGATACCGAAATTAACCAGCTTAATGTGGCGAACGATGGCCGAAGGCATGATGCTCGGCCTCGCTTTGTTCCTTGTCGTGACGTTGTCCGCGCAGAGCTTCTCGCTGCTGCGCCCGACCGATTGGCAAGGAGGACTGCGGTTTACCGGGCTTACCATCGTCTTCGTCTCCGCCGTCGGCGCCGCCTACGGCTATTGGCAGAGCACCCGCTTGAAGAGCCGGCTCGCGGCGCTGGAAGAGGCGATGATGCTGCTCGAGAAAGGCCATTTGTCCCGGCCGATGCCGGACCTCGGCGAAGACGAAATCGGCCGTTTGGCCGAGCGGCTCGGCGCAATCAGCGGCAAATGGGAGGAGCAGGTGACGACGCTGCAGCGGCTGTCGACGAACAACGCGGAGCTCGCCGAGAAGGCGCGGCTGTCGGCCGTTGTCGAGGAGCGGCAGCGGCTCGCCCGCGATCTGCACGATGCCGTGTCGCAGCAGCTGTTCGCCATCTCGATGACGGCGACGGCGCTCGGGCGGACGCTCGAGAAAGATCTCGAGAAGGCGAAACGCCAGGTCGCGCTGATCGAAGAGATGTCTTCGGTGGCGCAGTCCGAGATGCGGGCGCTGCTGCTTCATTTGCGCCCCGTCCATTTGGAGGGCAAGCCGTTCGCGATCGCCTTGCGCGAGCTGCTGCAGGAGCTGTCCACGAAGATGCCGGTCGCCATTCAATGGGAGATGGACGAAAATATTCGGCTGGCGAAAGGCGTCGAGGATCAGCTGTTCCGAATCGCGCAGGAAGCCATTTCGAATACGCTTCGGCACTCCCGCGCCGAGAAGCTGGAGATGAGGCTGCTCCGGCGAAGCGACGGCGTGCGGCTCAGCATTCGCGACAACGGCATCGGATTCGAGCTCGATAAGAAAAAGCAAGCGTCCTACGGCTTGATGTCGATGACCGAACGCGTCAACGAAATCGGCGGATTCATGAATATCGTGACGGCGCCCGGCAAAGGGACGAGGATCGACATTCGGGTGCCGGTGCCGGTAGAGGAGGAAGAGGGAGCGAACGATGACGAATAGTGTGAAGGTGCTGCTGGTAGACGATCATGAAATGGTGCGTATCGGCCTAGCCGCCGTGCTCGGCACGGAGGACGGCATCGAAGTCGTCGGGGAGGCGTCGAGCGGCAAAGAGGGGCTCCGCCTCGCCGAGCAATATCGTCCCGACGTCGTCCTGATGGACCTCGTCATGGAAGAGATGGACGGCATCGAAACGACGCGTCGGTTGACCGAGAAAATGCCGGACTGCAAGGTGATCGTTCTGACGAGCTACCTCGACGACGAAAAGCTGTATCCCGTCATCGAGGCGGGCGCGTTCAGCTATTTGCTCAAAACGTCGCGAGCGACGGAAATCGCCGCGGCGATTCGCGCGGCGGCGAACGGCCAGCCGGTGCTGGAGTCGCAAGTCGCCTCAAAAATGATGAACCGGTTCCGGAAGCCGAAGGAGGAGGCGCTGCCTCACCACGAGCTGACGGAGCGGGAGATGGAAGTGCTCAAGCTGATCGCGAAGGGCCGCTCGAATCAAGAAGTGGCGGACGAGCTGTTCATCGGCATCAAGACGGTGAAATTCCATGTTACGAACATTCTGGGCAAGCTGGGCGTCGAGGATCGAACGCAGGCGGCCATTTACGCTCATAAGAACGGCTTGGCGGATTAACCCGCAATCCGGGCGGATGCGCGGGATGGGGGTCCATGCGGGCGCGCTCCGGGCCGAATACCATGAACTAACGAACGGTATTCGACGGAAGGGCGATGCGCATGATTCGCGGCAGAAAACCGGCGGCGGACGACAGGCACATTTTGCGGTTGATCCGCCGGGAATTGATCCCACTGACACCCAAGCATCTGCGGCCGGCTTGGTCGGATTCGTCGTTGAAGCGCCGTCTGGACCGCACTGTCGTGTTCGTGTGGCTGCCGGACGAGGCGCACGAGCCGCGCGTCTCCGGCTTTATCGCGGCGATCGCTCGCGGCGGCGAGCTGTTCGTCGACATGCTGGCGGTCGACCGCGGCTATCAAGGGCACGGCGTCGGCGGGATGCTGCTGCGCAAGGCGGAGGCGTACGGGGCGGAGCAGGGGTGCGCCGTCATGCGGCTGTACGTCAACGAGACGAATCGGCAGGGTATTCGATTTTATCAAAAGCACGGCATGAGGCCGGTATGGCACGATGCCAAACTCGAAAGCTATGTAATGGAGAAGCGGATCGGATAACCGGACCGCTTCTTCTTTGCGTTACGGGAGCAGCGCGAACAGCAGCGCGATCGTCGCGAGATCGAGAACGAGCCGCGGCCCGACCGGAGGGACGAACGGGCCGAACGGCGGCACGAACGGCGGAGGCGGCGGGGGCAGCAGCGCCTTCGTAGCCGTTTTGTTGCCCGATTTCGCCCGAACGCCCGCCTTCTTCCGCTTCCGCTTGCCAGCGGACGCCTCCGCTTGGCCGTTCAAGATGAGGCGGCCGTTCTCGCAGCCGGTGACGACGCCGTAATGGCGAGTGCCGTCCATCAGCACGACGCCGACGTATCGATTTTTAAAATGGTGCACATGCTCTTCACGAACAGGATATTCGCAATACATTTCCGCTTCAACACCTCCCAGGGCATTTACCATACTCTATTCATCGCCGCGGCGCGGCGGCCCCGATTCGGCTCGAACGCCGCCGCCCATTTTTCGACGCGGCCGACGGCGCGTAGCATTTTCCGCTCGTGTTTGATAAACTGTCAGTATTGCCGCACGACTGCGGACCTAAAATTCTCATAGAAAGAATGATGACGCTTGAACTATCAATCGGATGGCGCAGTGATCATCCTTTTCGGCGCGACCGGAGACCTGGCGCGGCGCAAGCTGTATCCGGCGTTCTACAGTTTATATAAGGAAGGCAAGCTGAACGATAAGTTTGCCGTTATCGGCGTCGCTCGCCGTCCGCGAACGGACGAGCAGTTCCAGGACGACGTGAAGGAGTCGATCCGCGAGTTCGCCCGCCATCAGCCGGACGACGACGCGGAGTGGGGGCGCTTCGCGTCCCGGTTCCGGTACATGCCGCTCGACATTCACGACATCGACGCGTTCCGCCGCCTTCGCACCCTCGCGGACGAGCTGGACGGCGCGATCGGCATCGGCGGCAACCGGCTGTTCTATTTGGCGCTTGCGCCGGAGCTGTTCGGCAGCGTGTCTCACCATTTGAAGGACGGCGGACTGTTGGAATCGAGCGGCTGGCATCGCCTCGTCATCGAGAAGCCGTTCGGCTACGACCTGCCGTCGGCGGAGAAGCTCAACGCCGAAATTCGGCAAGTGTTCCCCGAAGAGTCGATCTACCGGATCGACCATTATCTCGGCAAGGAAATGGTGCAGAACATCGAAGTCATTCGATTCACGAACGCGTTCTTCGAGCCGATCTGGAACAACCGTTACATCTCCAACATCCAAATTACGCTGAGCGAAACGGTCGGCGTCGAGGAGCGGGGCGGGTACTACGATACGGCGGGCGCGCTGCGGGACATGGGCCAAAACCATATGCTGCAGATGGTGACGATGATGGCGATGGAGCCGCCGGGCGTGCTGCATCCGGAAGCGGTGCGCGACGAGAAGGTGAAGGTGCTGAAAAGTCTGCGCCTGTACAAGGACGCCGAAGACGTGCGGCGGAACGTTGTGCGCGGTCAATACGTCGCCGGCGAGTCGAACGGGAAAGCGCTGCGCGGCTACCTGGAGGAAGAGAAGGTGCCCGCCGATTCGACGACGGAGACGTATTTCGCGGCGAAAATTTTCGTCGACAACTTCCGTTGGGCGGGCGTGCCGTTCTATGTGCGTACGGGCAAGCGACTGCCGGCGAAGGCGACGGAAGTCGTCGTCGAGTTCCGGAACGTTCCCGAGAACGTGTATTTGGCGAGCAAGCATACGCTGCAGCCGAACCTGCTCGTCTTCCGGGTCAACCCGATGGAAGGCGTTTATATTAAATTCAACGCGAAGGCGCCTGGCTCGGAGGAGCGCATCGTGCCGGTCGCGATGGATTTCTGCCAGTCGACGGGCGTCGGCATCAATACGCCGGAGGCGTACGAGCGCCTCATTCACGACGCCGTCCGCGGCGATTCGACGTACTTCACCCGATGGGACGAAGTGGCCGCCGCATGGCGGTTCGTCGATGTCATCGCGAAAGCTTGGACGGAGTCGAAGGAAGACCTGCAGACGTATCCGGCAGGGACGTGGGGACCGATCGCCGCGGCCGAGCTGCTGGATCGGGAAGGGCATCGCTGGTGGCCGGTGAACGGCCAGCGCGACGACGACGAAGCGATCCGTCTGTGCAGCGACACCCCGAAACAGGGATAGGCATTCGAAGAGGAAGGACTACAACGATTCATGAATAATACGGAGCAACAGCAATTTGAGCAAGAGGTGGAGAAACGGCGCACGTTCGCCATCATCTCCCACCCGGACGCGGGCAAAACGACGTTGACGGAAAAGCTGCTCTTGTTCGGCGGCGCGATTCGGCTCGCCGGGACGGTCAAAGGCCGCAAGGCCGCCAAATTCGCGACGTCCGACTGGATGGAAATCGAAAAGCAGCGCGGCATCTCCGTGACGTCCAGCGTCATGCAGTTCGATTACGCCGGCAAACGGATTAACATCCTCGATACGCCGGGTCACCAAGATTTCAGCGAAGACACGTACCGCACGCTGACGGCGGCGGACAGCGCGGTCATGCTGATCGACTCGGCGAAAGGCGTCGAAGCGCAGACGAAAAAGCTGTTCCAGGTATGCCGCATGCGCGGCATTCCGATTTTCACATTCATCAATAAGCTCGACCGAGAAGGCCGGGATCCGTTCGACCTCATGGAAGAGCTCGAGGAAGTGCTCGGCATCCGCTCGTATCCGATGAACTGGCCGATCGGGCAGGGCCGCGGACTCAAAGGCGTCTATGACAGGCGTCAAACGCGCATCGAGCTGTTCCAAGGGGACGATCATTCGACGATCGCCGTGCAGGACGTAGAAGGCTACGAGGCCCCGCTCGTCGAGCGGGTGGCGGGCGAGCATTTGTTCAAGCAGCTGAAAGAAGAGCTCGAGCTGCTCGACGTCGCCGGCGACCCCTTCGATTTAGATAAAGTGTCCCGCGGCGAGCTGACGCCGGTCTTCTTCGGCAGCGCGATCAACAACTTCGGCGTGCAGACGTTCCTCGACAACTTCTTGAAGCTCGCGCCGGCGCCGACGCCTCGCAACAGCGAAGGCGGCGTCGTCGAGCCGGAGGAGCCGAAGTTTTCGGGGTACATTTTCAAAATTCAGGCCAATATGAACCCGGCGCACCGGGACCGCATCGCGTTCCTGCGCATCGTCTCCGGCAAATTCCAACGCGGCATGTCGGTGAAGCATGTGCGCGTCGGCAAAGAGATCAAACTGTCTCAGCCGCAGCAGTTTCTCGCGCAGGACCGTGACCTCGTCGAAGAGGCGTATCCGGGCGACATCGTCGGGCTGTTCGACCCGGGCATCTTCCGCATCGGCGATACGCTCGCGGAGTCGGGCAACATTCAGTTTAACGAGCTGCCGGTGTTTTCTCCGGAAATTTTCGCGAAGGTCGTCGTGAAGAACGCCCTCAAACATAAGCAGTATCAGAAAGGGATCGACCAGCTGACGGAGGAAGGAACGATTCAAGTGTTCCGGACGATCGGCTTCGAGGATACGGTATTGGGCGTCGTCGGTCAGCTGCAGTTCGAGGTGTTCGAGTATCGAATGAAGCACGAATACGGCGTCGACGTGCAGCTGCAGCGGCAGCCGTACCAATTCGCGAGATGGGTCGTCGGGGACAACATCGATCCGGGGAAATTCCGGGTGAATTCGACGCTGTGTCGTGACAAAAATGACAACTTCGTAGCGCTGTTCGAAAGCGAGTATGCGATGCGCACCGCGATGGAACGGAACGAAAACTTGAAATTTTTGGAAACCGCCCCGTAACGCGTCATCTCGCGCGTTGCGGGCGAGTCGTTCCGATAACGGCCCAAGGAAGCTTTTTTCGTCGAAAAAAGTTCAACTTTGAGGGGTATTTCCTAAAAAGTACTATTTCCATACTATGGAACTTTATGGTATACTCCAGTCATAGGACTTTTGACAAGCCTTCGATGAAGAGAGTGATGGATGATGATGATGACAGTGCTAAAGTTGCAGGCTGACGGCTCGACCGAACTTGCCTGCATCAGCTTGCACGATGTGGACTACATGGAGATCGAGGGACGGAAAATTGTATACCATGTTGGTCAGGAGAAATTCCGCCACATCTCGACGTTGTCGGAGTTGGAAGAACACTTGGGCCTTGAAGGATTCGACATGTTGGACAAGACGAACCTCGTCAATTTGAACCGGGTCGCCTCGTTCGACGAAGCGCAAGGCAAGGTGTATTTTCAGGAGCCGGTTACGGGGAACAGCAAGTACGCGACCGTCGCACTGATCAAACAGAAACTCATCAAACGGGAAATGCTGCATTCGGCCGCGATGCACATTCGGGAAATTTTGCGCCGAATCAAGCTGAACGAGCTGAAGCAGCGCTTGATGCAATTTTGACGTCATGGCACCGACTATTCGGTGCTATTTTTTTTGGCCGGGGCGGGAACATGAATGATGCCGATCGCTCGAAACGCGCGCGTCCGAGCGACGGCCGAACGGGGACCGCCGCTTCTTAGCGCGGCGCGGATCAGTGAGGAAGATGCGTCTTGATCGTGTCGACCATCCGATCGCGAAGCTCTCGATCGCTGTTTTTCCAAAGCACCTCGAACAACACGCCTAAGCCGGGCAGCGTCCGCTCGTCGTTGTCGATCGCATCGTCGATCGTAGCGAACAAATCCTCGGCGGATTTCGGTTCCATCTTTTTATAAATCGCTTCACGTAAACTTAAGATCATCTCGATACCTCCGCTGTACGATTCCGATTCCGCATCGGGTGTAGTATGCGCGGTCCTGGACCGTTTCATCCCTGCCCGAGGTTTGGCGCGGACGGCAAAATTGTCGTAAAATATAGGGACTTACGAAAAGGAGCAGATCCGCATGCAGTCGTCGGAACCGATTCGGTCGTTACAAAATCCGCAGGTGAAGGAATGGGCGTCATTAGCGACGAAAAAAGGGCGCGAACGCGCCGGCGCTTATTTGGTGGAAGGAGCGCATTTGGTCGGCGAAGCGCTGCGCAGCGGCGCGGACATCGACGCGGTCGTCTTCGTGCCTGGCTCGCCGGCCGCGGAGGAGGCGCGTGCGGCGGCGCCCGCGGCTACGGATCGCCGGTGGGTGGCTGTTTCCGAGCAGGTGATGGCTAAAATCGCGGATACGGAGACGCCGCAAGGCGTCGCTGCTGTCGTGCGGAAGCGGGAGCTGCGGGCGGACGAGCTGTTCCGCGGCGAG
Organism: Paenibacillus sp.; assembly: GCF_035645195.1. Classification (NCBI taxonomy): domain Bacteria; kingdom Bacillati; phylum Bacillota; class Bacilli; order Caryophanales; family Paenibacillaceae; genus Paenibacillus; species Paenibacillus sp. The sequence goes on from NZ_DASQNA010000014.1 coordinate 16,643, forward strand.
GGAGACGCGGCTGCAGGCGTTTACGTCGCCGTCGACGCGATCCAGGATCCCGGCAACCTCGGGACCGTCATCCGCAGCGCGGACGCGGCGGGCGCCGCCGCCGTGCTGCTCGGAGCCGGCACCGTCGACGTCTACAATCCGAAGACGATCCGCGCCACGATGGGCTCCTTGTTCCATGTGCCGGTCGTGGCTTGCGACCTAGAGACGGTACTGCCGCTCGCGAAATCGCGCGGCGTCCGCGTCGTCGGCACGTCGCTCGCGGCGACGGACACGTGCTACGACGCGCCCCTCGGCGGCGCGGTCTGCTTCCTGCTCGGCAACGAAGGAGCGGGCGTCTCCCCGAGGCTCGCGGCGCTCGCCGACGACAACGTCATCATCCCGATGCGGGGCGGGGCGGAGTCGCTCAACGTGGCGATGGCCGCCACGGTGCTGCTGTTCGAGGCGCTGCGGCAGCGGGAGTTTTCGGAGTCGCTAAAATGAATTCGGTTGGCCGAACGTTTAAGTGTATATGCTTTAATATTTATCCCAATAGGTACAATTACAATGGCTGTGTATCCGAATGTTCCCTAGATGGATAACGGTCCCCGGCAGGTCCGCTTGCTTTAGCGGAAGAAGTCTGAACGAAATTGTGAAAAAGAGGCGAGTTCCTGAGCGGAACTCGCCTTTTTGTTGCGCGGACATGGGGAATCAATCGAACCGGCTTTTCGGCAGAGTGTCACACTCAATAATATTTAAAGAAGATACTGGAATTTGTTGGGTGCCCCAATCCGGTAGGAATAATTATACTGAAGGGGCAGTGAACCGGAACAATGCGAGGGGCTATAAGGTAGTAGCCTTGGGCAGTGAATGGGGTTGGTCAAATTGGTTGGCAGCTAATAGTTAACCGTCTTTAGCCAAAACGTTAAATTAGAGAAGGGAGTTGTATGTATGATGTTTAAGAAAAGGTTAGTAACGATTTTATTGGTTTGCCTAAGCCTGTTATTCAACTTATCTACTGTCTTCGCGGCAGATGAAACGACGAGTACAACGTTACCGTTTATTCTTAAAAATGAAAACTTTGCGTTTCACGAGCGTACGGATGCCGTCATTATCGACGCGGGCAAAGAGGTTGTTGCCTCCTCGCTTTCTGTTTCCGATTTCGAAGTGCACGTGGTCGCTACAAGAAAAGTCGATCCGAATTTTGTAGCGTATGACGGTCCGCGCGAAGTCATTGATGTTTATACAAGCAACGTGAACGATTCGGGTTCTCCTTCCGATACCGGCCGCTATATCATTATTGATTTTCCCGATGTCGGATGGGGGGATGGCGGTTCGACGAGCGATGGCGGATATACATTTGATTCGAAGTACACGATTACTTATAAGGGTGCCCAAATTAATTTTGCGGACGGATCTTCCATCGTGCCCGAGGCATTCGTCCAGACCGGCGTCGTCAGTCCCGTCCTTGACCAATTTAAATATGCAAACTATAACGGGCTGGACTACAGTTACTTCTATAACGAAGATGTCGATAAGCCGCTGCCTCTAGTCGTGTTCTTCCACGGGGGCGGACAGGGCAACGATATCTATACTCCTATCAGATTTAGTAATGGCGGCACCGTATGGGCCAACCCCGAGAATCAGGCCAAGTATCCAAGCCATGTTCTGGCTCCTCGGAATGCGACTACTCCCGAGCACATGCATAAGGTCAAGGCAGTCATCGACGAGATGATAGCTGCCGGCAAAGTCGATCCGAACCGCGTCTATATTACCGGGTTCTCCATGGGAGGAGGCTCCACCTGGACCTTCCTTCGGACCTACCCTGACTTCGCCGCAGCGGCTGCACCATTATGTCCCGCAGGTGGACCTGGAAGCGTGGCGAACGCGCAAGCGGTAGCCTATTTGCCTCTTTGGACCTTCGTAGATGTTAAAGATTTCTTATATGATTCCGTTGTTAATACTGACAGAATTTACGGACCCTATTGGAACGACTCCTTGTTAACCATCCTGCAGGAAAACAGGCTGAATAATCCTCCTTATAATGGTCATGTATTCGATGGGCATGCCGTATGGCTTCCGGTCTATAACGAATACGTTCACCCAGAGCGGGGGATGCTCATAGACTGGTTATTCTCGAAGAGTAAAATTAGAGGCATTTCGGAAGTAGAGGTAAATACCGTGTCCGGGGTTGCTCCCATTCTACCTGCAACAGTGGCTGTTGAAGTCAATCAAAACTCGACGGGGGTTGTTTCGGAAGAACGGCCGGTTGTATGGGATGCCATTGATCCGCAAAGCTATGGTAACGACGGGCCAGGAGTCTTCAAGGTAGAGGGTACGATCGAGGGTACCGTTGAGAAGGCAGTAGCTACGGTGACTGTTGAGTACAGAAATCGGATTGCCGACCTTAAAGAAATCGTTGCTGGCCTGGATATTGTACATGGCAATAAGAATGCCCTGACGGTAAAGCTGGATCAGGCGGAAAAACTGCTGTCCGACACGAAACATGACAAATCTGCAGAAGCGGTCGAAATATTGAACGCTTTTATCGACCAAGTCAATAACTTTGCGAGTTCTGGAAAACTGTCTGAAGAACAGGCGATCGAGATGGTTGAAGCAGCGGAAGAGACCATCAGGAATATTACGAACTAAATAAACGACTAAATAGGCCGCATAAAATCTTAGGATTTTTGCGGTCTTTTCTTTTGCCTCCTCATAGATGCTTAAATACGCTGAACAAGCGACTCAGGAAAGGCGGGCCCTGCTATACGGGCTCGCTTTTTTTACATAAAAACCAATAATTTGTAATGTATTGAACCGAAATCAGACATGTTGTTAGCTCCTCATGCAGCCCGTAAAGTTCATTTATAAGGCGACTGCCCAAATTGTCGCTGGCTTTTCGGGTTTCCCGCTATACCTTCCAGAAAGGGTGGATCTATGTTTTCCGTTATCATTGTTGACGACGAATGGTTTGTCCGCAAAGGCCTGATGGGAATGGTGGATTGGGAAAGCGTCGGATCTCAAGTCATAGCCGAGAGGGAACATGGGGGGGATGCACAGAACATGATCCGGGCGAGGAAGCCGGATCAACTGATAACCGACATCCTAATGCCCGACGTGGACGGAATTCGGCTTATTCAGGTGTCAGCAGATGAAAAACAGGAAACGGATTTCATTTTCATTAGCGGCCATACCGACTTCGCCTGTGCCCAGCAGGCGAGGGGATGCGGCGTGAATGACTATGTATTGAAACCGATCGGCGAGGATCAAATGGTGCAAGCGCTAGAGGGGATCCGCGACAAACTTGCGGCCAAAAAGCAGTTGGAGGCGAGACGTAGCGCATTGGAGGGCGAAAAGTTGGTCGAGGATTTGATCCGGGGCGGCATGACCGAAACGGATCTTCTTTCGTGGAGGCTGCCATGGGCGGACGCTGGTGCGGCGGAGTTCACTTACATGCTGCTCGAATGGAATAACGTTCTTCCGTGGAACAGCAACGAGCTGCCTGCGAAGGACGATATGGAGCAAGGCATCCGCGAAGCGGTCCGCATAGCTGCTTCCTCGCATAGAGACCCGCTGATTTATGGACACCGGAGGGCGTATGGCGTTGTTGTTCCCGATGTGTATCTGGCTCCCTTTCAGGGAGATATAAGGGCATTTATGGATTCGGTGTTGGCAATGCTTCAAGAGCGGTTCTCGATTGAATTTCAGGCCTATGCCGGAATTTCCGTGCAGTCTCTTACGAAACTGCAGGCCTCTTACGTCACCGCCGTGGAAGCGATGCAGCACAAATTCCTGATGTACTCGAATCGAGTGATTTTATACTCGGACATCACCGGTCAGTTAGTTTATACCCTGCTTGATGACGCGGTGTTCTGCACGTTGGTTGAAGCGATTGAAGAGAACGACAGCGGGAAAATTGTACGGACTCAAGACCAAATGTTCGAGGAATTTCTGGAAAAACGTTTCTCTCCGGAGGCGATGAAGTCGGCCATCATTCAATTCGTGCATCACGTTGTGAGAACGATTCGAGGGATGGGAGGCGACGAGAAGGATCTCGCAAGCATCGCACCCGTCACAGGATGGCTGGACCATAATATTACGATCCGCGAGTTGAGGCGGATTGTTGAAGACTTTGCCTTTGAAGCGGCGGAAACAGTAAGCCGTTTGAATCAGGCAGGCAAAGGCGGAATGCTGAAAATCAAAAACTATATCGATCAAAACTTCCGCAGAAATATCAACCTAAAGGAGATCGCCAATCATTTCTATATGAATCCTGCCTACCTCGGACAATTGTTCAAAAAGAGCTTTGGAATCTATTTCAATGATTATGTCCTGCAGCTGCGCATCGCGGAGGCCAAGAAGCTGCTGAGACGGACGGACATGCGCGTCTATGATATCGCCGAGCGGATTGGATTCAATAACGCCGACTATTTCGTGAGCCAATTCGTGAAGCTGGAACGTATGACCCCGACAGAATACCGCAACCACACCCGGCAACCGGCGGGAAAGAAGAGACTGCCATGAACCTTACCATCTATGCTGACCATCCAACGAAGTCGGCAGCGCCAGCACTGCCGTTGACGCCGGCGCCGCCGACGAGTCGCCGCTCGGGCGGAGCGTGCGACTGGCATTAAAGGAACCGTTGCGATTCATAAAGGAACATACCCTCGCCTTTTGCACAGGCAGGTCTGTTCCTTTTTGATTTTATTAAGCGGTTTCAAAAAGTAAAGAAAGGGTAACGAAATCAAAATATGCGGATTGAAAACGCCCATTTTCAATGAGGATAATGAAAATGATCCGTTGATCGACCATAGCGGAATCATCGTGCACGAAAAATTGCAGTTATCGATTGCGGGCGATTTGTCTGAAAGCGAGGTACACGAAGGTGCATAAGGCATTGCTTATTGATCCCAACGTGCAATCGAGAAAAAAGACGGAGCACATGCTCAACTGGAGACAGTTGGGTTTTGTCCTAGAAGTCTATGCTGGCCATTTCGCCGGCATCATGAAGCTTCTTGAGCGGGAACACTTTTCACTATTGCTGCTGGATATGAAGCATTCTCCTTATCAGAGTTTGCAAATATGCCGCCAGATCCGTGGGAAAAGCCAGGTTTCTATTATCCTCGTCGGCGGCGACCGCGATTTCGAGCTTGCGAAGCAGGCGATGAGCTATCAAGTCAACGACTATCTTCCTGATCCGGTTCAGGCTTCCGAACTGACCGCTAGCTTGAAAGCGGTTAAACGGCAGCTCGATGTGCAGTCCGGTAAGGAACCCGTTACCGCCGTCGACGGCGGCCGCCGGCCCCGTCCGAAGGAGCCGATTATCGATGCAGTCAAAAAATATGTGGATAGGGAGCTGCACCGCAATATAACGTTGAAGAAAATATCGGAGGATTTACACTTTAATTGTGCCTATTTGGGGCAGAAGTTCAAACATCATGAAAATATGTCCTACAATGAATATGTATTGAAACAACGGATGGAAAAGGCGAAGCGGCTTCTGGAACAAACGGATCTGCTCATTTACGAGGTCGCAAACATGGTCGGGTATACGGATATCGACTGGTTCTATAAGAAGTTCAAAGCGTACACGGGAACGAGCGCTAAAGCGTACAGGGAAATAAAGCGCTTGCATGTAGTAAAGAGCGGGTAACGAAGTAAAAACTTGCACATTGTGGCTGCTTGAGCGGGATTACTATAATGAAAGCGTAGACATCGCATGCGGCATCGTCTCAAAAAGTTAAGATGGGGGAATGAAAATGGGTGGCAAGGCCGGAAAAAGACGCTACGCCAAGTCCATCACGCTGCTCATGGCGGCGATCATGGTACTCTCGGCTTGCAGCGGCAATAACGGGGGCGGCAATGAGAACGCGCCGGCGAATCAAGGCGAGACCGCAACGAACGAAGGAACGACGGAAGGAAACGGCGAGGCGTCAGGGAACGACACTTCGGCGGATCCGATGGGCAAATACGATCCTCCGATCGAAGTGACGACCATCCGGAATTTGAGCGATGTCGTCGAGAATAACGTGCTAGGCGTCCTCCAAGGCGAAACGCTGGAAGACAACCGATGGTCGCGTCTGTACGAAGAACAGCTCGGCATTAAAATCAAATATGACTGGGTCGTTAAGGGCAACCCCGATTCGGACCAATATCTGCAGAAGCTGAACGTGACGCTGGCGTCCGGAGAACTGCCGGACTTCCTTCCGGTAAGCCCCATTCAGTTAAAGCAACTGGCGGAATCCGACCTCATCGAAGATATGACGGAACTGTACGAGAAATACGCGTCCCCGCTGACCAAGGACATCTTGTCTCAGGAAGGCAGCGGCCCGTTCGACGCGGCTACGCTCGACGGCAAGCTGATGGCGATTCCGCAAGTCGAGCCGTCGATCGAGCGATCCATGTTTATCTGGATTCGTACGGATTGGATGGAAAAGCTCGGCCTTCCGCAGCCGAAGACGATGGCGGACGTGCTTGCGATCTCGAAGGCATTCGCGGAGAACGATCCGGACGGCAACGGCAAGAAAGATACGTATGGTCTCGGCATGACGAAGGATGTCTGGGGCGGAGCGATGGGGCTGGAAGGTTTTATGGCCGGCTACAAAGCGTACCCGAACATCTGGGTGGAGGATGCGGAAGGAAAGCTTGTGTTCGGCAGCATCCAGCCTGAAGTGAAGAAAGCGCTTCAAGAGCTTCAGAACATGATGAAGAACGGCCAACTCGACAAGGAATTCGGCATCAAGGACGGCGGCAAAGTGGCGGAAGACATTACGGCCGGCAAAATCGGCATGTTGTACGGCGAACAGTGGAACTCCATCTGGCCGCTGCAGCTCAATAAGAACAACGACCCGGATGCGCAATGGCGTGCATTCCCGATCGTATCGGAGAACGGCGAGCTGCCGAAAGTGCCCCAGAAGTTTAGCACGACGAAGTTTTTCGCCGTCCGGAAGGGTGCCGAGCATCCGGAAGCGGTCATCAAGCTTTTCAATATGCACTTAGAGAAAAACTGGGGCGAAACGGCTGAGTTCGACAAGTATTACGCGCCGAAGGAAGCGGAAAGCGTGTGGCAGCTGTCACCGGTACAACCGGCTCCGCCGAAGAAAAACGTTACGGCGTATCGCGAGATCGACGCGGCGCGCAAAGCGGGCGACATGTCGGTGCTGAAGGGCGAAGCCAAGACGATTCAGGAGAAGATCGATTTGTTTAACAGCGGCTCCAAGGAAGGGTTCGCGGTATGGGGCTGGGAGCGCATTTACGGTCCGGAGGGCTCGATGGGCATTACCGACCAATATGACAAGAACGGTCAATTCCTGATTGACAAGTTTGTTGGGGCGCCTACCCCGACGATGGTCGAGCGGAAGTCCACCCTCGAGAAGCTGCAAGACGAGACGTTCGTCAAAATCATTCTCGGACAGCCGATCGAAACGTTCGATAAATTCGTCGAAGACTGGAAGAAGCTCGGAGGCGAACAGATTACGCAAGAAGTCAACGAATGGTACGAAACAACGAAGTAATGGATCAGCAGAGGCAGGCGCCTACGGCCCCTGCCTCCTTGCTTCTCTGCACTCGAGACGGAGGGGATAGGTATGCGGAACAAACGAGCGTGGAGGGAGCTTCCCCTTCACTTGATGATTTTACCGGGACTGTTGTTTATCGTCATCTTCTCCTACATCCCGATGGCCGGTATCATGATCGCGTTTCAGCGATTCGTACCCGCAAAAGGGCTGTTCGGCGACCAGAAATGGGTGGGATGGGATAATTTCAATTACGTCATGGAGCTCCCCAGCTTCATGCAAGTGCTCTGGAATACTTTGTACATCTCCAGCTTCAAGCTGGTGCTCGGACTGCTTGTGCCGATCGTATTTGCGATTCTGCTGAACGAGTTGAAGAACGAAGTAATTAAGCGGACCGTTCAGACGACGATCTATCTTCCCTATTTCCTATCATGGGTCGTCCTGGGCGGAATCCTGATTGACCTGCTGTCTCCATCCGGCGGAATCGTCAACGATATGCTGAAATCTTTTGGAATAGAACCGATATTTTTCCTGGGAGACAACAAGTGGTTTCCGACCACATTGATTGTTTCGGACATTTGGAAGAACTTCGGCTATGGCACCATCATCTATCTGGCTGCGATTACGGGGATCGATCCGGGGCTATATGAAGCGGCGACGATCGACGGCGCGAACAGGTGGAGAAAAGCGTGGCATATTACGCTGCCCGGCATGCGGATGGTGATCGTGCTGCTGTCGGTGCTGAGTCTAGGCCAGCTTCTGAATGCCGGCTTCGATCAGGTGTTCAACCTGTACAGTCCGCAGGTGTACGAGAGCGGCGATATTCTCGATACCTTCGTATACCGAATCGGACTGTTGGATGCCCAATTCGGCGTGGCGACGGCGGTCGGCTTCTTCAAGTCAGTCGTATCGTTCGTGCTGATCGCGGGTTCATACTTCTTCGCATATCGGTTCGCAAAATATAGAATCTTCTAGGAGGAGGAAGCCTGAATGTCCGGCCCAATGGTAAAGCCTTCATCTGCCGCGCGCCCCCAGTCCATGAAAACCGGCAAGCCGTTCGATTGGTTCGCGGCCGTCAATACGACGTTTCTCATTCTCGTTGCACTTTTGTGCGTACTTCCGCTCATCCATATCGTCGCGGTATCGTTCAGCTCCAGCACCGCAGCAGCAGCAGGCTACGTGAAGCTATGGCCGGTTGATTTCACGCTCGCGTCTTATGAGTTTACAGGCGGCCGGGAGGGATTCTGGCGCTCGATGCTCGTCTCCTTGCAACGGATTGGGATCGGAACGCCGCTCAACCTGCTGCTGATCATCATGGTCGCCTATCCGCTGTCCAAAGAGTCGAAGAACTTCCGTTTTCGTCTCGTCTATGCGTGGATTTTCTTCATGACGATGCTGTTCAACGGCGGACTGATTCCATGGTATGTCACCATTAAAGAGCTCGGGCTCCTCGATTCCATCTGGGCGCTCGTTCTGCCCGGCGCGGTTCCGGTATTTAGCATCGTGCTGTTGCTCAATTTCTTCCGCGAAGTGCCCAAAGAACTGGAGGAATCCGCAGTGATCGACGGCGCGAGCCAGTGGACGACGCTCTGGCGAATTTATGTGCCGATCTCCAAGCCCGCGATTGCGACGCTGGCGCTGTTCTCGATGGTTGAGCACTGGAACAGCTGGTTCGACGGCCTGATCCTGATGGGTAACCCGGCTAATTATCCGCTGCAAAGCTATATTCAAACGATCGTGATTCAGCAAAACTTCTCCGCGATGTCGCGGGAAGACATTTTGAACATGGCGATGATTTCGGACAGAACGCTGAGAGCGTCGCAAATTTTCCTCGGCTCTCTGCCGATTCTGGCGGCCTATCCGTTCCTTCAGAAATATTTCGTCAAGGGTATTGTATTAGGCAGCGTAAAAGGGTAACGGAATTTGGATGAACCGGCGGCGCAGCTCTTGATTTATACTGTAGGAAAAGATCGGGGGAGACTGCGTTGTTCAAACGTCCCGAATTCTCTTTACGCAACACGATTTTTATTCGATTGGTGACGACGTTTGTACTGATCATGCTGCCCATCATCCTGCTCGGCGTCTATACGTATCAATGGAGCATTCGAACCGCAAGCGAAGATATTTCGAAGACGGCCGTCTCCCAAATTTCCTTCTATCTCGGCGACCTGGAGAATGAGATTGAAAGGATGAAACTGCTGCAGTATGGGCTGCTCGAGGACATCGATCTGAACAGGATCGCCATCACGTGGGAAACGATGGGAGATATCGAGCGGATGGAGAAAATCACTTCGGTGCTGAATCGCATCTATTCCCTGCAGAACAGCAGCGATTACATTCACAACGTCAGCGTCCATATCCGGCCGATCGCCAAAACGATCTCCTCGCTGAACGGCGCGGGAGATTTCGAAGGAGACCGGTATCGTGCGATTCGCGCCGATTTCGGCGGACAAGGATCGGAGCCCATTCAATGGGAGGGGAACCTATTCCTGAGCGCCGCCAAGCCGAGCGGCATGAAAGGGAGAGAACCGCTGTTTACGATCGAAATCGAGCTGGACAGCCGGAAGCTGAGGCAGGCGCTGCAGCAGTTTAACACGTACCCGGGCAGTAGTACCGTCTTGATATCGGGTCAACGGGGCTCCATGCTCGGAAGCGGCTTTGTCAGCGTGCTGGACAGCGAGACGCAGCAGCAGCTCGCCGGGATCGCCGACGGAGGGTCCGGAACGATTACGCTCGAGGACGAACGGTATTTCGTTTCCCATGCCTATTCGGACCGGCTGAACATGTCCATTTACCGTTTTATTCCGGAGCAAATCGTTCGCAAGCCCTTGGACAAATTTTATACATTGGCTTGGTTTTTCGCGGCAGGAGCCTTGGTCATCATAGCCGTGTACGCCCTTTCGACATACAAGTTCATTCACAAGCCGCTGCTCAAGCTGGTCAAGGGATTCCGCCGTCTGGAAAGCGGGGATCTCGAGCAAGCCATCGCTCACGAAGCGAACGACGAATTCCGTTATATCTATGCACGCTTCAATCAGATGGTCGTCAATCTGCGCACGCTGATCGATCAGGCGTATAAGCAGAAAATTATGGCGCAGCGAGCGGAGTTGAAGCAGCTTCAATCTCAAATCAATCCGCACTTTCTGTATAACAGCTTCTTTATCTTGAATACGATGGCCAAGATGGGAGACACGGATCGCATCGAGCAATTCACGACGCAGCTCGGCGAGTACTTTCAGTTCGTAACCCGCAATGCGTCGGACGAAGTAACGCTTAAACAGGAAATTCATCACGCCAGAATGTATACCAAAATTCAGGAGCTTCGTTTCTCCAGAAGAATCAAGGTCCGTTTCGACGAGTTGCCGGCGGAGTTGGAACGGGTCATGGTGCCTCGTTTGATCGTACAGCCCATTATTGAGAACGCATTCGAGCATAGCCTGGAGAAGATGACCCGGGACGGCATCATCGAGGTGCGCTTCGAGCTCTCGGAAGAGTGGGCTTGCATCGTGATCGAGGATAACGGCGATCAGCTGACCGACGAGGAATTGAGACGGATCTCGTCGGCCATCGCCCATGAAGACGATAGGTCGGAAACGACTGGCATCGTAAATATTCACCGCCGTATCGTGATCACATTCGGCGAAGGCAGCGGGCTGCAAGCCGCGCGCGGGAAACTGGGCGGGCTCAGGGTATCGATCCGAGTGCCGCTGAGGGAGGCGAGTACGTATGTACAGACTGCTGATCGTTGACGATGAAGCCATCATTACCGACGGTATGGCCGAAATTTTGGCCAAACTCGACATACCCGGTTTGGATATATGTAAGGCGTATTCAGGCGGAGAGGCGCTGGATTGGCTGAACAGTACGCGGATTGACGTCGTGCTGTCGGACGTCCGCATGCCTGGCATTGACGGACTTGAACTCATGGGGATCATCCGCAACAATTGGCCGAGGTGCCGAATCATTTTTCTAACCGGTTATAACGATTTCGATGCCGTATATCAGGCGATTCAAACCTGGGGCGTTCGCTATCTGCTGAAGACCGAAGGGTACGACAAGGTGATCGCAGCAGTGCAGGACGCGATCCGCGAGCTGGACGAGGGCCTTCGGACTGACCGTCACCTGGCGCAAGCCAGGGAGCAGCGCAATACTTTGGAAACGCTTGCGCATGGCGAGTATTTCCGTCATCTGCTAGCCGGCTCCGGCACCTTGAACGAGGAAGTGCGCGCCGAAGATTTCCGGAAGTTGAATATTCCGCTCAATCCGTCAGAGCCTGTCCTGCTCGTATTCGGCAGCTTGATTCGAGCGGCTGAGAAGCCGTCCTATGCGGACCGGCAGGAAGCGGCCATGGCCGTGAAGCTTCTGGGAGACTCCTTTCTTCGCGATATGACTCGTTGTGTCGGCATTATTGACCGATTCGGCGACCTGCTATGGTTGATCCAGCCGATTGCAGAAAGGCATGAAAGAGAGGATGAGGCATACGCCGGTTCCGTTCGTTTCCTGGAAGGGACGTTGGAACTGATCCAGGAGGCATGCCTGGAATCCCTGAATGTCGAAGCCGCGTTTATCATTGGAGGCGCCCCGCTTCCTTGGAAATCGCTCCCTCGAGCTTACGACCGTCTGCGCCAGCTGCAGCATGTCAGGGTGGGCGACGGAGCAAGCATGGTGATGACGGTAGACGTCGGCCAGCAGGATACGGCCGAACCGATTCGGGAGCGCGTGCGGACCGAGAAGATCGAGCTTCTCTCCGGGCATCTTGAAGGCGGACGAATGGATGCTTTCATGGATCTTCTGGAGGAGATGTCCGAGCCGGTGCGTAACGGACGGATGGTCCATGCGGCACAAGTAATGGAACTGTATTATTCCGTTGCGCTCGTGTTTCTGTCTTACATCAATCAAAGGCCGACCGACGACCACATTACGGCATCCGCCCTTCTGCGGTTCGACGCGCATGCCTCGTGGCACGAGGCGTTTGAATTTCTAACCCGTACGGCGGATACGCTTTTTGCGCTAAGACGTCAAGGGGAGAACAGCAGAGCCGCCGGCGCGATCGAAGGGATCCTCTCCTACATCGAGCAGCATTTGGCCGAGGACTTGTCCCTTGTTCGGCTGGCCAAGCAATCGCATTTTAACCCGTCTTATTTATCCCGTCTGTTCAAACAGGAAACGGGACAAAATTTGTCCGAATATATCGATCAGGCCAGGGTGAAGAAGGCGAAGGAGCTGCTTCTCAAAGAGTTGAAGATTCATGAAGTCGGCGCTCGCGTCGGCTATGAAGCGGCGCATTCGTTTACAAGATTTTTCAAGAAAATGACAGGTATGACGCCGCAAGAGTACCGGGAAGCGGCAAGAAGCGCGGAACTCTGATGCGTGGCGGAACATCAAAAAAGAGAGCGTGGCGATCTCCGTGAAAATGGCGCATGGCGAATATACCATCCTGTTTAAGGGTGGCGGTCTACAGGTTCAAAAGAACAATCGCTTGCTCTATTACAATGAACGTCCCCTGTTTGCAACAATAAAGACTTCATTTGCTCTTAGTGAATTTTATGACGCTCCTTACAACGAAGTCATCGAATCCGGCGGCAGCATCACGGCAACAGGCATTCTAGCCGTACCCTCCGGCTCTGCATTTTTGTTCACAGACGTGTATGAAACGACCGGCGCCGGTTTCAAGTTGAGCCGCAAAGTAAAAGTGCATAAAGCCGGGGACGATCTTGGGTTTTCCACCAAATTTTCTTTGGTCATGACGGAGTCGGACGATGTGCATGACTATAACTGTTTCGCGCCGGGCGTCTGGTATAGACAGAACGAATTCGCTCCGGATCATTTCTTCGGCAAGGACCTCAATAACGAATATTTCTGGCAGATGGAAACCCGCTGCGCCTTGCCTGTATTCGCCATGCAAAACATCGTGTCCGGAGAAACGGCGGCTTTCTCGCGCTGGGCATCCGACGTGACCATGAGATCCACCGATATCGTGCTGTCCGAAAACAGTGTAGATCCCCAGTTTACGGTCGGGGCCATCGGCATGAGCAAGCCGGAAAGCCGGACTTTGAACTATTTGTATTACGGATTTGCGGTGCGCAAGGAGTTCGAGGCGAAGATCGACGGTCTGTCCATCGATTATGTATATCCGGGATGCGATGGGCAGATGCCTGGAAGGAATCAGTTCGAGGGTCTTGACTATAAGGGAACATCCAAAACTTTTCGCCGCGTAAACCACCCTGTGGAAGTCGGCTTTGAGCAGACCTACGCTGTGGCGCTCCAATTCGGACAGTATAGCGACTACCAGCCTATGATGAAGGATATTTGGCGGACAACCTACAGCAGGATGCGGGACAAGCTGTTCAATGTAGACAATGAGCGTCATTTCCACAACTGTATGAAGATCCTTACTACATATACGCGGCAATACGGCGATGCCTATGGTCTGCCCTTTGCCTGCCAACTGCCCGATATGGATGTATCGACCGTGTCCTTCCAGTTCGGCTTCGTGGGACAGCAGCCAGGCATCGGCTACCAGTTGCTGCGTTATGGCGACAAAGAAAACGATCCCGATGCCTATGAAAAAGGGGTCCATACGATTGACTTCTGGGTAAGGACGGCGATGACCGATTCCGGCTTGCCTCACATGTGCTACCACCCCGGAATCAAGGAGTTCGAACCGTACCCGCATTATATCCGGATGCTTGCCGACGGCATCGAGGCGATATTGGATGCTTATCTGTATGAGCGCAATAGGGGCGTAGAGAGGCCGGCCTGGCTGGAATTTTGCCGCAAGACCGCCGATTGGCTGGTGCGTATTCAGAACGAAGACGGCAGCTTTTACCGCGCTTATCATACCGACAGCTCCATCCGTATGGACTCGAAGGCCAACACGCCCAGCGTGATCCGCTTCTTGGTGCAGTTCTATCTGGTTACGGGCGACGAGAGATACAGAACCGCCGCCGCCAAGGCCGGGGAGTGGTCTTTCGACAATGCTTACCGGAACATGGAATACCGCGGGGGCACATGCGATAACACGGATATCATGGATAAAGAGGCCGGCATATACGCCTTGTTCGGGTTCCTTGCCCTGTTCGATCTAACCGGCGAGGACAAATGGCTGGAGGGCGCGATCGGGGCCGCCGATTATACTGAAACCTGGACGTATGCGTGGACGTTCCCTGTCCGTTCCCCCATGCCAAAGCATCCTTTCAATAAGTATTCGATTAGCGGACAGAGCATCATTACGATCGGCGGGGGCGCCGATGTGTACATGGCCGCCTGTGCGTATACGTACTACAGGCTGTATGTGATTACAGGCGATGAACATTATCTCGACTTTGCGGAGTTCATTCACAAGAATACTCGGCAATCCAGCGATGTAGACGGCAGCATCGGATACGTCATGCCGGGCTTGGGACACGAAAGCGGCAATTTTACCAGCCAAACATTGGAAAGCCACTACCACTGGCTGCCTTGGTGCACCTTTGTGGAGGTTGATCCTTCGTCCAGGCTGTATGATACCTTCGGCGGCTATGAAATTGCGGACGCGCAAAAACTCAGTCCGGAGGAACGGGCGGCAAGAAACCGGATTTATGACTCCTTCCTCTCATGATGAACATGAGAGGGAGGAAACCATGCAAGATGAATGAACAATGAAATAGACAATAAGGGAGAGTTTATTCGATGAAAGCAACGATTACCGTTCATGCCGATCAAGCGTCCGGTACGATCAGCCGCCATATCTACGGACATTTCGCCGAGCACCTAGGCCGCTGTATCTACGAAGGCATCTGGGTGGGCGAGGATTCACCGATTCCGAATACGCGCGGCATCCGCAACGACGTGCTGGAGGCGCTGCGGAATCTTAGCATACCGGTGCTCCGCTGGCCGGGCGGCTGCTTTGCCGATGAGTACCACTGGAAGGACGGTGTCGGCCCGCGGGAGCAGCGAAAGCGCATGGTGAACACGCACTGGGGCGGCGTCGTAGAGAACAACCATTTCGGCACGCACGAATTTTTCGACCTGTGCGAGCTGCTTGGCACGGAGCCGTACATTTGCGGCAACGTCGGGAGCGGCTCGGTACAGGAAATGCAGGAATGGGTCGAGTATATGACTTTCGAGGGCGAATCCCCGATGGCCAACTGGCGGAAGGCCAACGGCCGCGAAAAGCCGTGGAAGCTGAAGTATTTTGGCGTCGGCAATGAGAACTGGGGCTGCGGCGGCAACATGCGGGCGGAATATTACGCCGATGAATACCGCCGTTACCAGACGTACGTGCGGAACTACGGCGAGAACCGGATTTACAAGATCGCCGGCGGGGCCAACGTCGACGACTACCATTGGACCGATGTGCTAATGCGCGAAGCGGGCGGTCATATGGATGGGCTTAGTCTGCACAACTACACGGTGCCTGGCGGATTTGCGGTCAAACGTCCGGCGATCGGGTTCGACGAAGCGGAATGGTTCGAAACCATGAAACTGACTCAGCGTATGGACGAACTGATTACGCGTCATTCGACGATTATGGATCGGCACGATCCGGAGAAGCGGATCGGCCTGATCGTCGACGAGTGGGGCACTTGGTACCAGGTGGAGCCGGGCACGAACCCCGGTTTCCTGTACCAGCAAAACTCGCTTCGGGACGCGCTTGTAGCGGGGCTGCATTTCCACGTGTTCCACCGGCACTGCGACCGGGTGCACATGGCGAATATCGCCCAGACGGTGAACGTGCTGCAGGCGATGATCTTGACGGAAGGCGCGAAGATGATCCTGACGCCGACCTACCATGTGTTCGAAATGTTCAAGGTGCATCAGGACGCCGAGGCGCTCGCGCTTCATCTTGAGACGGGGGAGTACCGCGTGGGCGAGGAAGCGATCCCGCAGGTAAGCGCGTCGGCGTCGAAGCGGGCCGACGGCACGATCGACATCAGCCTGTGCAACGTCGACCCGAATCGCGAGGCTTCCGTGTCGCTGCGGCTTCGCGGACTGGCGGGATCGCCGAGCGTCAGCGGCCGCGTGCTGACGCATGCCGACATGAACGCGCACAACACGTTCGAGCAGCCGGAGACGGTGAAGCCGCAGCAATTCGACGGCTTTTCGATGAGCGGCGGCGAGCTGTCGGCGACGCTGCCGCCGATGTCCGTCGCCGTGTTGACGCTTCGCGTCTAAGCCATGCGGGACGGCGACTGCAAAGGCTGCTCGGCTGACGTGCGGGTACCGCGCAGCCAAATCGACCGGCTGCTCGGGTCGATGGCCGGCAAGGGCTTCGGGCTCGTCGACGACTACACGTATGCCGGCCGGCTTGCGGCGTGCCGAGCTTGCCCGGCGCTTGAATATGATACGACGTGCATGCACTGCGGATGCCTGGTCGAGATTCGAGCGAAGCTCGGGAATAAGGACTGTCCGCATCCGGGAGGGTCCAGGTGGAAGGTTAACAAACTCAATTTTCGTGTGGGGGCGAGGTAGATGACTAGGATAGTCAATCCGATCCTTAGGGGTTTTAATCCGGACCCGTCAATTCTCCGCGTAGGTGACGACTATTATATCGCCACCTCGACGTTTGAATGGTTTCCAGGCGTTCAAATTCACCATTCTCGCGACCTATGTAATTGGCGTCTGTTGACGCATCCGCTCACACGCAAAAGCCAGCTGGATATGATCGGAAACCCCAGTTCAGGAGGGATATGGGCGCCTTGCCTAAGTTATAGCGACGGGATGTTTTACCTGGTGTACACCGATGTGAAAAGTCATTTAGGGCCTTTCAAAGACACCCATAATTACTTGGTAACCGCCGCAGACATTTTGGGGCCTTGGTCGGAGCCGGTTTACCTGAACAGCAGCGGATTTGATCCGTCACTGTTCCATGACGATGACGGGCGTAAGTGGCTGCTTAATATGGTTTGGGATCACCGGAAAGGCCGAAATCGTTTCGGCGGTATACTGATACAGGAATACGATCCGGGAAAGCAAAAGCTAATTGGACCGATCCATAATATTTTCCGCGGCACGTCACTTGGTTTGACGGAAGGTCCCCATCTTTACAAACGCGGAGGCTACTATTATTTGCTGACTGCGGAAGGGGGGACACGTTGGAATCATGCGGTGACGATGGCGCGGTCAAGGACGCTTCTGGGACCATATGAAGTCGATCCTATGAACCCTATTCTCACTTCCAAAGACAACGCCGATCTGCCGTTACAGCGGGCAGGTCATGCAGACTTGGTAGAGACCCCCAATGGCGAGTGGTATATGGTGCATCTGTGCGGCCGTCCGCTGACCTCATCGCGAATGTGCAACCTTGGACGCGAGACCGCCATTCAGAAGGTCGAGTGGACGCCGGAAGGCTGGCTGAGGCTGGCAGGCGGCGGGAACGAGCCGCGCACCGAGGTCGACGGACCTACATTGCCGGAGCATCCGTTCGACGAACCCGTCCATGGAACCGGAGTCGATCACTTCGACGAACAGTCTCTCGGGATTCATTGGAATACACTGCGCGAGCCTGCCGATGAGACCTGGCTGTCGTTGCGGGAAAGACCTGGCTTCCTGCGGCTTCGCGGCAGGGAATCGTTCTCCTCCATGCACGGCCAGAGCCTTGTCGCGCGCCGTCAGCAGTCGTTCGTCGCCGAGGCCGAAACCGTGGTCGAGTTCGAGCCCGAAACCTATCAGCAAATGGCCGGCCTCGTGTACTATTATAACGCGAAGAACTGGTATTATCTTCGAGTCAGCCGTGACGAGTCGCTCGGCAAAAGCTTAACACTGATGGTGAGCGATCAAGGCCAATACGATGAGCCGCTAGAGCGTGAGGTTTCCGTCGAAGGCTGGCAGCGCGTGTACCTGAAACTGACGCTTGAGCACGAACGGGCGCAATTTCTTTACTCCGCTGATGGTCATGCATGGACGGCTATCGGACCTATACTGGACGCCGGACGAATGTCCGATGAGAACGCTGAAGCGAAGCGCGGAGGCTTTCTGCTGGATCAAGGTTTCACCGGCGCCTTCGTCGGCGTTTGCGTACAGGATTTAAGCGGTGCCCGGATACCGGCAGACTTCGATTATTTTGCTTACCGCGAGGAGAAAATTATCTGATTTGGAGAACTACGACCCGGAGAGACGCTATGGAATAGCGGCCTCTCGCGGGTCGTTTTTCATGAAGAAGGTCAATGGTAGAAATCAGCACAGGAAGAAGTCGAAGATTCGCTAGCGGAAATGAAAACCCTATCATATCATGAGTAGAATGAGAAACCTATGTTCTCTCGGTACTGATGAGGAGGATTTTACATGCGAAAGCTTTTCCACTCCCTGAACTCGATCCGATTCAAATTGGTGGCGAGCGGTTTGCTGGTCACCGTGCCGCTCATCGTTCTCCTATTCTATAACAATTATTACGCGATTCACGTCGTCCGCGACCAAGTCGCGAATTCGAACAAAAACATGATGTCGCTATACATGCGGGAGATCGATAACGGGCTGGAGGACGTAGACCGATACTTGATGTCCCTTGTTTCTTCGGATATTGATGTGCAAATCTTGGATATGCCTCAAAATTCGGATGAATACATCATGTCGAAATTAAGAATGTCGGAAAAATTAACAAACAACCTCTTGATCTACAAGACGGACGCGTTTTTCGTATACTCGATTCCCGACGACGATTTGATGGACATTGTGGACGGACGAATCGACTTGACCGAGAAAGAAACCATTCGAAAATTTATTCGGGACGGAGCGCGTTCGAATCCGGAAGGGACCGGGGCTCGTAACCTGGGGTGGTTTACCGCGAATATCGACGGCCAGTTTTATCTCATGCGTACGATGCGAGTAGGGGATACGCTTGTCGGGGCGTGGGTCAAAGCCGATACGTTGATGCTGCCGCTCTCGTTGATTCATTTCGGCGAAAACGGCGGTTCCTTGCTGTTAAGCGAAACCGGCGAAGTGATGATCCAAACGAATCGAGTAAATACGGAAGGGATTTCGTTCCACAAAGACATGGACAACCATTATCTTGTGGGGGGGAGCGAGCGCTATCTCGTGGTCGGAGAACGATCCCGCGTCGGGAACTTCAGCCTCGTGGCGCTCATTCCGAATTCCGTCATTCTTCAAAATTTGCCTTACTTGAACAAAGTGGTGTTTATCATTTCCGCCTTGGGCTTTATTTTGCTGCCGGGGTATCTGATCTTCTTAAGGAGAACGCTGCTCATCCCTCTACGGAAAATCGAATCCGTCATGAAGCGAATCGGGGAGGGGAACGTGAAGTTCCGCGTCGAGCCGTACCCGACGTCGAATGAATTCATGCTGGTGAACAAGACATTCAATCGGATGATGGCTCAAATCGAAGAGCTGAAAATCAGCGTTTACGAAGAGCAATTGAGCAAGCATAAAGCGGAGCTTCAGCATTTGCAATTGCAAATCAAACCCCACTTTTTCATGAATACGCTTTCGATCATCTACAACCTAGCTTTGGCGAAAAACTACGAGAACATCAAGGAAATGAGCCTGCTGCTCGTAAAATATTTCCGGTACATGTTCCGAAGCAACCTCACGTTCGTCCCGTTGATGGAAGAGTTGGACCATGTCCGCAACTACGCTAGGATCCACGAGCTGCGCTTTCAACAGGACTTGCAATGCGAAATGCTTCTTCCCGAAGAATTGGACAAGATCCACGTTCCTCCGCTGTTGATTCAGACGTTTGTCGAAAATGCCATGAAGCACGCCGTTTCGCTGGATCATTCGCTCCGGATCGCCATCGAGATTCGAACGGAAAATTCGGGACAAGAATCTTATATCCAAATCGCGATTCGGGATAACGGCAAAGGCTTCAAAGAAGAGGTCCTGCGCGAGCTGCGCCACGGCAACCGGATCGTCGACGAGCAAGGGGAGCATATCGGGATCTGGAACGTGTGGCATCGCATGCGCCTACTTTACGGAGATAAAGCTCGGCTTGCTTTTTCCAACGCGCTGCCGCAAGGGGCCGTCGTGGAAATCAGCTTGCCTTTGCAATTAGAAACGGAAGCTTAAGGGGGAACGGCAATGACTCGATTGCTGATCGTGGACGATGAACCGTTCATCGTGAATGGCCTGAAGACCGCGGTGGATTGGGGGAACATCGGGGTCTCCGCCGTGCTGACGGCGAATAACGCTAGACAGGCGAAAGAAGTGTTCAACGACCGTAAACCGGACATTATGATTTGCGATATTGAAATGCCGGAAGAAAGCGGATTGGACCTGCTGGCCTGGGTGAAGGAGCATTTCCCTTCGACGGAGTCGATTTTCCTAACTTGTCATGCCGATTTTTCCTTTGCTCGTAAAGCTATCGAATTGGGCAGCTCGGATTACATTCTGAAGCCCGTGCCGCCCGAAACATTGGAATCGGCCGTTCTGAAGGTGATGGAGAAAATTCGCAAGCAGAACCGGTTGGCGGAACAAAGCCAATCTTGGGTACAGCATCATCCGCTGTTCATCGAACGATTCTGGCTTGATTTGGTGCAGCTCGTCGTCCCTCCGACCGAGGCGGCGGCGCGCCAGGTTATCAAGGAACGGAAAATTCCTTTCGACGAGGACATGCGGGTTTGGCCGGTGCTCATTCACGTTCAGAGATGGCATAAGAAGATCCTGCAGCGCGACGAGAAAATTTTGGAGTATGCGCTCAAGAACGTCGCCGAAGAGAAGCTCCGCGATCTGGGCGCGAAGGTGAACGTCATCACGCTGGAAAGCCGTAAAATGTTGGCCTTGATCGAAGTGAAGCCGGATTCTCCCATTCGCCGGGAACAGTTACGAGATTTGTTCGAGTCGTACATCCAATCTTGCCGACCTTACTTCTACTGCGATATCTCGTGCTACGTCGGCAACATCTCGCCTATTCACGAAATTGCGAAACAGACGAAACAGCTCCTTACGTTGCAGGCCAATAATGTCGCTTACAACAATCATGTTTTCCTAGAAGATCATCCGTCCGAACAGCTCGGCACGATCCCCATGCCGGACATGAAAATCTGGTATGTCATGCTCGCCAAGGGTTCGAAGACGGGGCTCATTTCCGAAGCGGAGCAATACTTGAACGCGCTGAAAAACCGCTCGGGATGCGATGCGCGGTCGCTCAGTCATTTTCATCAAAATTTCTTGCAAATCCTATACACGTTCTTGCAGCAAAAAAATATCGAAGCTCGGCAGTTGTTTCATGACGCCACGTCCGCCGAATTGTCCGATCGAGCCATGCATTCCATCTCGGATATGCTGCAATGGGTCAAACACGTAACGGATAAAGCCATCGGTCAGGTCCAAGAAATCGAACAGTCGCACTCCGTCGTGGAGAAAGCGCGCCGTTACATCGAAAGCCGTCTGGACCAAGAGTTGAGCCGGGAAGCGTTGGCGTCCCAATTTTATTTGAACCCCGATTACATGGATCGCTTGTTCAAGAAAGAAACGGGAATGTCCATGAAAGAGTATATGCTGAACGAACGGCTTCGCATCTCGGCGGAATTGCTTCAGAAAACCGATTTGCCCGTCACGGAAATCGCCATGCAAGTCGGGTATACGAGTCTTTCCGCATTTACGCGACTATTCAAGAAACATACCGATCTCAACCCGAGCGACTACCGTCAGAAGCACAAAGCGGGCAGGTCGAAGTAAGGCAAACGAAAGGTCGAGTTCGGGTGAGCGGGACTCTCCCTTCGAATCTTATAATCGAACTAGAAACACAACATACCTGATCAAGGGGGAGTACCGTGAAAGCGTTTAAAAAGAGATGGTTGTTTGGACTTATCGCTGGTCTAACCGCGCTGACCGCCTGCACTTCCGGCAATTCGTCGTCGTCCGACACGAGCGGTTCGAGTTCGCCAGCCGCTGGCATCGAGTCGGAGCAGCCGTCGGCGGCTCCGGAAGAAACTTATGAGCTGAACATGGCCTTCCCGATCTTCGGCCCCGTACCCGCGAATATGCCGGACGTGGAGCAAGCGATCAGCGAGATCACGAAACAAAAAATCAACGCGACCGTCAAGCTGACGCCGATCAGCATTGGCGCCTGGGCCCAGCAATCTAATCTGATGCTGACGAGCGGGGAAAAGGTGGACCTGATTCTCGTGCTCGGGCGCGATTTAACCTCGTTGGTTGCCAAGGGACAGCTGCATGAACTGGACGCCTTGCTGAACGATCACGGCAAAGAGCTCACGGCAGCGTTCGATCCGCAGTACTTGAAAGCGACCATGGTCGGCGGCAGCACGTACGCCGTGCCTTCGTTAAGAGAAATGGCGGTCGATTATGGATTGTCCATCCTGAAAAGTTATGTAGACAAATACAATATCGATCCGGCTTCTATTAAAACGCTGGACGATTTGGACGGCATGTTCCAAACAATCAAAGCAGGCGAGCCGAACCTGCCGGCCATTCTCGTGCCGCAGTCGGTCGGCATCTCCTTCCTGGACAGCTACAGATGGTTCGACCCGCTGGGAGACGGCATCGGCGTGCTGCCGAATTTCGACGGCGGCTTGACGGTCGCCAACCTCTACGAAACGCCGGAATACGCGGCATTCGTGAAGAAGATGCGCGAATGGTATCAGGCGGGATATATCATGAAGGATGCCGCGACGACCAAGGATAACGGCAACGCATTGATCAATGCAGGCAAAGGGATCGCTCGCTTCTCGAACTTGAAGCCGGGATACGAAAGACAGGCAGCGATCGAGTACGGAGAACCTGCGACCGTCATTCGGATGACGAAAGTGTACGCGACCACTTCGACGGTCGCCGGTATTAACTGGGGCATTCCGCACAGCGCGGAGAAGCCGGACAAATCGATGCAGTTCCTGAACCTCCTGTACTCCGACAAAGAGATTATCAACCTGCTCGATTGGGGCATCGAAGGCAAAGATTACGTGAAAAAGTCCGACAATATTATCGCTTATCCGGAAGGCGTCACCGCCGAGACCGTCGTCTACAACCTGAATCAGGGCTGGATGTTCGGCAATCAGCTGCTGTCCTACATCTTCGAAGGCGAAGACCCGGATCTGTGGAAGAAGATGGAGGAGCATAACGCAAGCGCCATCAAATCTCCGGCACTCGGTTTTACGTTCGACCCGAGTCCGGTGAAAACGGAATTCGCCGCGGTCACGAACGTCATTAACCAATACAAGCTTCCGCTCGAGACAGGAAGCGTGGATCCGGACAAAATGCTGCCGGAGTTTATCAACAAGCTGAAAACTTCCGGCATCGACAAAGTCATCGCCGAGAAGCAGAAGCAGTTGGATGAGTGGAAGGCACAAAACCAATAAGCAAGCGTGAACGGCCCGGTCGGTTCGCCGACCGGGCCGTAACTACAAAAGAGAAGCGAGGAGGGAGTCAGGGTGGGGAATGCTGCGGTTCGAAAGCGCTGGCTGATCCTGAAATCGTTCGCGCCGCTGTATTTGCTGACGATTCCGGGATTGCTGTATTTGCTCATTAACAATTACCTTCCCATGTTCGGTTTAGTGATCGCCTTCAAAGACGTCAATTTCAGCAAAGGGATTTTCGCCAGCGACTGGATCGGGTTTCGAAATTTCGAATACTTGTTTCGGTCCAGCGACGCCTACATTATTACTCGCAACACGATTCTTTATAACGCTGTGTTTATATTGCTAAATCTCGTCGTAGCGGTAGGCGTCGCCATTCTTCTGAACGAAATCAAAAACAAGCTGATGGCTCGATTTTACCAAAGCGTCGTTCTCTTGCCGTATCTAATCTCGATGGTCATCGTGAGCTACCTCGGTTACGCATTTCTTAGCATGGACAACGGCTTTATGAATAAGACGGTGCTTCCTTTCTTTGGGATGGAAGGGGTTTCGTGGTATAACGAGGCTGCGTATTGGCCTTACATCCTAACCTTCGTTCACACTTGGAAAGGTGCAGGATTCCTATGCGTGGTTTATTTGGCGGCCATCATCGGCATCGATCAGGAATATTACGAGGCCGCGACGTTGGACGGGGCGTCCAAATGGCAGCAAATCCGCTTCATCACGATTCCGTTAATTACGCCGGTCATCATCATGATGACGCTGCTCGCGATCGGACGAATTTTTTACTCGGACTTCGGTTTGTTTTACCAAGTTCCAATGGATTCGGGTTCGCTGTTTAACGTAACGAACGTGATCGACACGTACGTTTATAGGGGATTGATTCAGCTGGGAGACATCGGCATGTCTTCGGCGGCAGGCATGTACCAGTCGCTGGTCGGTTTCGTCCTCGTCTTGTTCTCCAATTATGTCGTACGCAAAATCAACCGGGAGAATGCGCTCTTCTAAGGAGGTTCCGCAGATGAATCATAACAGCGAGACAAGAGCATGGCAGTGGGCGGGGCATTCCGTTCTCCTCTTGTATTCGGCGGCATGTGTGCTTCCATTCCTGCTGCTGTTCATGTCTTCCATATCGGACGAGAACACGATCATGCAGAACGGTTATTCCTTTCTGCCGGAGAAGTACAGCTTGGACGCGTACCGTTATTTATGGAATGAATCGACGGATATATTCCGAGCATACGGGATTACGATTCTCATTACGGTGGTAGGGACTGCGGTCAGTCTGGCCATCACGTCCATGCTCGCTTACCCGATCTCGAGAAGAGATCTGCCCTACCGTAACCCGCTTGCTTTCTACGTGTTCTTCACGATGTTGTTTAACGGCGGACTCGTTCCGACGTATTACATCTACACCCAGGTGTTCGACCTGAAAAATACGCTGGGGGCGCTGCTCATACCGGGGCTGCTGATGAACGGCTTTAATGTGCTGCTGATGAGGACGTTCTTCATGACGACGATCCCTCCGGCCATTCTGGAATCGGCGAAAATCGACGGCGCCGGAGAAATCCGAATTTTTTACAAGATCGTGCTGCCGCTGTCGCTTCCGATCTTGGCGACGATCGGGCTGTTCCAGGCCATCGCCTATTGGAACGACTGGTTTAACGGTTTGATTTACATTACGAATCCGAAGCTGTTCAGCCTGCAAAATATTTTGAACCGCATTATGACGGATATCCAGTTTTTGTCGACGGATCCGTCGCTCAGCGCGCGAGCCTCCGGTTCGATGATGAATTTGCCGTCGGCTACGTTCCGGATGGCGATCGTGGTGATCGGGGTCATCCCGATTTTGCTCGCGTATCCGTTCTTTCAGAAGTATTTCGTCAAGGGGATCACGATCGGAGCAGTGAAAGGCTGACGCTTGCATGCGAGAGTGCCGGAACAGAAATCTAATGTCGCGGGAGGAATGGCAATGGGTAAACATTACTACACGATTACCGAAGTTACGGATTTGGGGCCGTTCGTGTCAAAACTCGTGCTGCCGATGCCGGCAATCGTGAAGGCCGAAGCGGTGAAGCCGGAATGCTTTAACGTCTACGCGGAGCGGAAGGATCGGAAGGGAAATATCTTGATGCTTCCGAAGAGCTGGTCGGAGCGGGATGTGCTGAAGCCGAACAAGGGCTATTGCGTGGTGAAAGACGCGTACCCATCCACGGAGGATGGCGAACGAACGGAAGAAGGGGAATTCGTTACCTTGGAAGTAAAGATGCAGCCGTTCGGCATCACCTCCCGGATCGCCTCGTCGAAGGGGCTGTATGGAATGAACGAGTTTGTCATCAACGATTTCCGGATTACCCAAACCGCTGAGATTCCGGCGGGAGGGGAGTCGTTGACTGGATTGGTGTTCGACCGATGCGCGGGGGACACGATGAAGCAAACGGAGAAGTTCTTGCACGGGATTTCCTCCTATAAGGAATTGCCGCTACGGTATGGCTACTTCGTGCCGCAGACGGGCGACGGCAAGCGGCCGCTCCTCATCTGGCTGCATGGAGGCGGAGAAGGCGGACAAGATCCGGCGATCGCTTATGCAGGCAATAAGGTGGTGAATCTGGCCGGCGACGAAATGCAAGCCAAGTTCGGCGGAGCTTACGTATTGGCGCCGCAGTCGCCGACCTTCTGGATGGACGACGGCAGCGGAACGTACGGCAGAAGCGGCAAGTCCAAGTATGGGAAAGCATTGAAAGCGCTGATCGACGAATTTATTGCGAACAACGACGCGGCGATCGACACGTCCCGAATCTATATCGGCGGCTGCTCCAACGGCGGATTCATGACGATGCGGATGGTGCTGGATTATCCGAACTTTTTCGCCGCGGCTTATCCGGTCTGCGAAGCGTTGTACGATGAGACGATCAGCGACGCGGAACTCCAGGCGATCGCGCATATGCCGATTTGGTTCGTGCATGCCAAGGATGACGAGATCGTGAAACCGGAAGAAACCGCGGTGCCGACCTACGAGCGCCTCATTCAGGCGGGAGCGAAGAACGTGCATTTCACGTTGTACGACAACGTGAAGGATCTTCATGGCCTGTTTACGGAGGAGTCGGAAGAACCGTATACGTACAATGGACATTTCACTTGGATCTACGCCTTGAACGACGACTGCCGCCTGGATTACGACGGGAAGCCTGTCACGGTCGACGGGGAGGAAGTGTCGCTGATGGCATGGCTGGCGAAGCAGAGGCTCGAAACGAGGGTTATTGCGGGGTAATCGAACATGGTTTGCTAAAACGACGGATCGGAGCGGAAAACGATGAAATTAATCAGTTATCGTTACGAAGGGCATACCCGAATCGGCATCATCCAGGAAGAACAAGTGATCGATCTCCATTACGCTTACCGCACGATGCTGGAAGCGGAAGGCGCGATTCGCGCCGCCCACATCGCGGAGGCGTTCGTGCCTGCGAATATGACCGAATTTTTGCAGGGCGGGGAGCAAAGCATGAAGCTTGCTCGGCAGGCCGTCGATTTTATCCGAACGTATAACGGGTCCGTGAAATATAAAACGGTTCATGCAGTATGTGAGGTGAAAATCGAAGCGCCGGTTCCGAACCCCGGGAAAATGATCTGCGTCGGTCACAACTACCGCGAGCACATTTTGGAAATGGGACGCGGTTTGCCGGAATTCCCGGTCGTCTTCGCCAAGTTCGCCAACACGATCGTCGGACCGCAAGACGATATTCCGTTCTACCCGATATCCGAGCAACTGGACTACGAAGCGGAATTCGCCTTCGTGATCGGCAGGCGCGCTCGGAACGTCGCTCAAGTGGACGCGCTGCAATATGTGGCCGGGTACACGATCGTCAACGATGTCACGTACCGGGATATTCAGCGCAGGACGCTGCAGTGGCTCCAGGGCAAAACCGTCGAAGGCAGCGCGCCGATGGGGCCGTGGCTGGTAACGTCCGACGAGCTTAAGGACCCTGCGGGGCTGGACGTCGTGCTAACCGTCAACGGCGAGGAGCGCCAACGCTCCAATACCGCCAACCTTGTGTTCAGCGTGCCGTACTTGGTTGAATTCCTCTCCGGCTTGATGACGCTCGAACCGGGCGACATCGTTCTGACCGGAACGCCGGGCGGCGTCGGCGTGGCGCGCGATCCGCAAGTATTTCTGAAAGACGGCGATGTCGTGCGGATCGAGATCGACGGAATCGGCGCGCTCGAGAACAAAGTAAGAAAGATGGAGGGAGTCTAATCATGTCCGTGAAAGATTCGATCCTCTCCATTCAGCAAACGACGGATCAAATCGTTCGAACTTGCGAGCGATTGCCCCAGGAAGTGCTGCTATGGAAACCTTCAGAAGAAAAATGGTCGGTCATGGAAGTGTTGTGCCATGTGGAAGAGGTCGTTCCGTATTGGCTCGCAGAACTGCAGGAGACGATTGAGTCGCCGCAAAGATCGTGGGGCAGGGGGCTGCAGCACGAGGGAAGACTCGCGGCCGTGGCGGTCGCTCATGAACGGAACGCGTCGGAAGTGCTTCGAAATATAACGAATTCGAAACGGCAGGTGGAAGACGTCCTCGGCGCCATCAGCGAAGATGAGCTGGGGATCGAGGCGGAAAGCCGCAACCCGCGGTTCGGCACGAAGCCGCTGTCTTTCATCGTCGAGCATCTGCTTAAGGAGCATCTGGTTACGCATTACCAACAGATCATGCGCAATATCGAAGCTGCCAAGGGAGCTACCCACGACTAAAGGAGGTGCGGACGATTGGCGGAGCACAACGATTTTTTCCAAAGCCAGACGGTGAAAGATTTTAACCGCGAAATCGCAAAGTACAACCTTGGTCCGCTATGGGACGCTATTCCGTTGTTAATGCATAAGCAGCCGACGCCGCAAGCCGAAGCGTACTTGTGGAAATGGGAGGCGGTAGCGGCGAAGCTGATGGAGGCGCGGGAGATTTTCACGCCCGAGCGCGGCGGGGAACGTCGTGCGATCTACTTCCAGAATCCCGGACTTGCGCACCGTCAGCCGAGCGGCTGGGCTTCTACGACGCAAACGTTGTACGCCGCCGTGCAGCTGCTGCTTCCGGGCGAAACCGCGCCGTCGCATCGCCACACGCAGAGCGCGCTTCGGTTCATCATGCAAGGCGAAGGCGCGTATTCCATCGTGCAGGGCGAGCGTCACTTCATGGAAGAAGGAGACTTCCTGACGACGCCGAAGGGGCTCTGGCACGGCCATGCCCATCCGGGAGATCGACCGATGATCTGGTTGGATTGCCTCGATATCCCGACGATCTACGCGATTGGGGGAACGTTCTTCGAAGGGCATCCGGATCGCATCGAGCAGCCTGAAATCCCGGATCTCTACAGCCCATCGCGATACGAAGGCGGAATGGTCCGTCCGATCGGAGACCGCGAGCCGAAGATCGCTCCGGTAGGCTCCTACAAGTGGAAGCAAACGCTGGCCGCATTGCAAGGGATGAGCCGCTTCGAGCCGGACGCCTTCGACGGTTACGCCGTAGAATTCATCAATCCTTCGACAGGCAAAACGGCCAACCCGAATATCGCGGCTTGGATGCATATGCTTCCGGCGGGCTTTCGTTCCAAGGCTCATCGGCATACGAGTTCGACGATTTATCAAGTATTCAAAGGATCAGGGTATTCCGTCGTCAACGGCATTCGATTCGACTGGTCGCAAGGCGACGTCTTCGTCGTGCCGAACTGGGCGTGGCATGAGCATGCCGCATCCGAAGACGCTTATTTGTTCTCCGCCAGCGACTTGCCGATTATGGAGAAGTTCGAGCTGGAACGCCGGGAAGCTTATGAGACGGACCAGGGTCATCAGCGCGTGACGGGCGAATTCATCCCCGTCTTGCCATAAACGGATTTCCAACGAGCCGCGGCCGTAAGAAGCTGCGGCTTGTATTGTATTGCGCGATGAAAAGGAGAGTGCGGGAAGGTGTCGAGAAACTACCCTTACCTAAATAAAGAGCTATCGGTCGAGGAACGTACAGCCGACTTGTTGTCCAGAATGACGCTAAAGGAGAAAATCGCTCAACTCGGGTGCGCGTTTTGGAATTCGCGCCTGCCCGAGGAACAACAGCAGCTTATGTTAAGCGACGGAATCGGTCAAATTTCCGCCCTTCTTTTCGGAGGCATGGGCAGCAGCGTGCAAGAGGCGGCTCAAGCGATCGCCGGGATCCAACAACGATTAATCGAACAAACCCGATTAGGCATTCCGGCGATCATCCATGGGGAAGCGTTATCCGGGGCGCTGCTTCCCGGCGCGGACAATTTCCCGTTGGCCATCGGGCTGGGCGCCGCCTGGAATCCGGATTCCATCGAGGCGATGGCCGAAGTGATCCGCAAGCAATTTCGCGCCGTCGGGATCGCGCAAGCCCTTTCGCCGGTGTTGGACGTAGGCCGCGATCCGAGATGGGGGCGCATCGGCGAAACGTACGGGGAAGATCCGACGTTAATTTCGAGCCTTGGGGTTGCCTTCGTACGCGGATTGCAAGGGGACACCTTGAGTGAAGGCGTCGCTGCGACCGCCAAGCATTTCCTCGGGTACTCGATGACCGAAGGCGCGCTGAACATGACCGAGGAGCACATCCCGCCGAGAACGCTTCGCGAGGTGTATGCGAGACCTTTCGAAGCGGTCATTCGGAAAGCCGATCTGGCGTCGGTCATGAATTCCTATAGCTCTTTAGATGGGGAGCCTATTATTTCATCCAGGGCGATTCTGACGGACTTGCTTCGGGGCGAGCTCGGTTTCCGGGGACTTACCGTAACCGACTACAGGTCCATCGATAAACTGGTCGATTCGTTCAAGACGGCCAAGGATATGAGGGAAGCGGGTGTACAGGCCATGAAAGCCGGCATGGACATGGAGCTTCCGAGTACGCTCGCATACGGCGCTCCGCTGCTCGAGGCGGTCGAAGCCGGCGATGTCGATCGGGAATGGATCGACCAAGCGGTTTCAAGAGTACTACAGATGAAATTTATGCTCGGTTTATTCGAACGTCCTTATCCCGATCCGGATCGAATTGAAACCGCCTTTCATCAACCTGAAGATGCGAATCTGTCGCTCGCTGTCGCAAGGCAGTCTATCGTTCTGGTCAAGAACGAAGGAGATTTGCTGCCGTTGAATCCCAGGTACAAGAAGATTGCCGTGATCGGGCCGAATGCTCGCTCCTTGCGAAATCTATTCGGAGGGTATACGCATCCGGCAGCCAAGGAGTTATCGTTCGGTATGGCGAGAATGGCAGGGGTCGAAATTTCCGGCGTTCAAGATCGAACGTACGAGGATCAACTGCATGAGATGGAGTCCGCCTACTTGCCTAAGCTTTATCCGAAGACTTCGACGGTATGGGGCGAGTTGAAGGAGCGGTTGCCGCAGGCGGAAATTACGTACGCCCAAGGCTGCGAACTGATGGGAGACGACCGGTCGGGCTTCGAGGAAGCGGTTCGGCTGGCGCGCGAAGCCGAGGCGGCCATTCTCGTCGTTGGCGGCAAGGATGGGTTCGGACCGCCTTGCACGACGGGCGAAGGGAACGATTCCTCCCACATCGGCCTGTCCGGCGTGCAAGAGGAGCTTGTTCAAGCGATCCATGCCGCCGGAACGCCGATCGTCGTCGTCCACATGAGCGCCCGTCCGCTGGTCAGCCCTTGGATCGCCGCCCACGTTCCGGCCATTGTCGAAGCGTGGCATCCGGGAGAGTCGGGGGGACGCGCCATCGTAGATGTTCTGGTAGGCGACTATAATCCTGGAGGGAAGCTGCCCGTGACCGTGCCGAGAAGCGTCGGGCAGGTCCCGGTGTATTACGCGCATCGCAACGGCAGCGGTTACGAGGGACGTCACATGAGAATGTTCGTCTCGGAGCAAGGGTATGTCAACGAATCGCTGCAGCCGTTGTATCCCTTCGGACACGGGCTGTCCTACACGAAGTTTACTTATTCCGACTTCGAGATTTCCGAGCGGCGGGTGACGACCGACCAGTCGGTTACGATATCATGCCGCGTAACCAACGACGGGCCGCGGGACGGCGACGAGGTCGTACAGGTGTACATCAGCGATCGATGGGCCTCCGTCGTCCGTCCGGTGAAAGAGCTGGCAGGTTTTAAACGGATCCATCTCAAGCGAGGGGAGCAGAAGAGAGTCTCTTTCACCGTCGCCATGAGTCAGCTCTGCTTTTTAAATAAGGACATGAAATGGGTCGTCGAGCCGGGAGAGATGTCGGTCATCATTGGCACTTCCGCAACGGATAGTAGGTTGGAAGGGACATTCGAAATTGTAGGGGACGCTGCTGTCGTTAAAGACGAAACGAAACAGTTTTTCGCCGAGGTGCAAGTAAGCTAGGAAGCGGAGGCGGCGATTTCGGTATTTGGCTGCGGCGAGACGTCGGGACGAGTCCATATCGTTCAGGCGATGTGGACGGGACCGATGCCTGTGGACAGGTCGAACGTGAGCAAGCGAAAGGTCGAGTTTGGGTTAGTCGATTTTTTCGCACAAATTTTATAATTTGGATAGTTTCTCAGCATATGGGAAGGAGGTCTGGACAGTATTTCGAGCCGTACAAACTTTTATGAAGAGGTGATCTGACAATGATTCGAAAGAACAGAGCCTTTGCAAAAGTATTACACGTGCTCCTCATGGTCTCCTTATTCATTCCAAGCGCGGTCCCCGCATTCGCTGCCGATGATTCGGCCGTGCAGAGCGCCGCAGAAGTCTCCGGTCGCATCGATACGGTGAAAGTGGGCCCTATCGGAGATGAAATCGAAGTTTATGTATATGTGCCTGACGCGATTCAACTTGTCGCCTGGACCAATCCGATTCTCTTGGTTTATGGCGACGAAGACTTTACTGCAGAAACCGCCAAACAGGCGGCTGAGGGAAGCGGGCTAGCGGCGCTTGCGGCCAGAGACAACGCCGTAATTACATTTGTAAATTCGAAAGGAGCCGCATGGAGCGCTGCCGATGTCGCTGTTTATAAAGATATCATCGTCGACAAGTATGCGGAAAGACCAGACAATACATGGGAGAACGGGAAGACGGCCGGCGGGAAATATGCCGGATACTTATACCGCATCTACGTTATTGCCGAGGGAAGCGGAGCCGACTTTGTCAGCCAATATCTCGTCGACGACGAGTTGAACCATGCGCTCAGACCCGGTTTTACTTTAAGTATCCCTCCTTCGTCCGTGATGCTGTTTAACACGACGCATGTGCCGACGGCGGCGCAACGGGAATATCCCGCAGTGGTCATCAACGGCAGCGAGGAAGTCAATGCGAAGTATGCGTCCCTTAACAAAGAACATCATGTTCTGTTCGGTACAAGCAGCATTACGGATGGCTTCGACCCAGGCATGATCGCGGCGCACTACAAGAAATTGACGAGCGTCAGAAGGCAGGATTTCGACTGGAAAGGAAACAGCGCAATATACGATATCCCGGACTACGAGGCGCTAGGGGTAGAGATTAATGCCGTTAGACACACTTTGGCGTCCAACAAATCCATTACGTATCTCGAGCATATCCCCCCATCCGTTGATCGAAGTAAAGAGGGCAGCGTTCCGCTTGTCATGCTGTACCATGGCGCAGGGGAAAAAGCCGAATATTTCGATATGCTCTCCGAATGGCCTGCGCTAGGCGCTGAGGCAGGATTCGTAACGGTAACCGTAGATCAGCATCAAACGATTACGAACGATGAAAATATGGAATTGATAAACTCCATCTTAGAGAGACACCCCTTTATCGACCGAACCCGAGTATATGCTTCCGGTTTCTCTATGGGCTCCATGAAAACGTTTCAGCTCGGCACCCAGTTTCCGGAGTTCTTCGCCGGCATTGCTCCGATGAACATTGCCCCGGCCCCGCCCGGAGGACTGATCGATGTAGTTATTCCAACCATCTACATCACAGGAAGCGACGATCCATTCCCCGTGTTCCCGCATCAGAACGGTTCTCTGAACAATGTGGACAGGATGATGGAGCGCATTTTCCAGATGAACGACATCGGCAATTACGTTTACGATGCGAGCGCCGGCAACCCGTGGGGGATCACATTTGATCATGTCGCAGCCGTGAAAGCAGAACAGGGAATAGGCACGATTACCATCAACTCTGTAAAAAGCAACGATGGGAATGTATATACCAAATTTGTGAATACCTCCTACGTAGGACATGCGATTTTCGCCGAGCATGCATCTATTGCCTGGGATTTCCTGAGCCAGTTCAGCAGAAATGAAGACGGCACGGTCTCGCGGCGTCATCAAGTCATGTTCGTCACCGAACCCGCCGAATCGTTGGTTGTTGTGAGCGATCAAAACGGCAATATCGTTGCTCCGGAATCGGACGGCGCCGGATTCGTTTATTTGTTGCCGGAGGGCGTCTACTCTTACACAGTGAAGAGCGACGGTTACGAGGTAAAGACCGGCTCGATGTCAGTTACGCAGGCGGAAACCATCCATGTCAAGCTTGAGCCCGCCATCAAAATCACCTCTGTCGCGCAGAGCAACGGGCAATGGGACGTCCTGTTCGACATTCGTTCCGCGAACGGCAAGGGATATAGCGCCTATATCTCCGAAACCGGCGAGAAAGGCTCGTTCGTTTCGGCAAATGCGAGCTTCAATAGCAAGGGGGCGAATATCAAAAAGCTGGATAACAGCAAAACGTACTTTGTCTACATCGAGTACAGCAACGGCGATCTCTATGAAAGAAGCGCCATTGTGAAATTGATTTCCGCGGAATAGAAATAACAAAAGCAGGCTGCTGTGATGCGGCCTGCTTTTTTTCGGTGAGTTGTAAGTTACATCCGCGGCGTGAATGTTCTCCCTACGATCATGCCGTCTTGGTATCCGTCATCGCCGAAAAAGTCTTTGGCCAGCAGCGAATACAGTTTCGGGTGAACAACGGAGAGCGGTAAAGACGGCTGCCGCCGATATTCCGCTACGAGACGAGGATAACGCGACAATTCCGACTTTTTGACATACACGATCGTATTTTGCGCGTACCACCATTGCACGTTCGGGTTGTCCCAGACGAGCTGGCGGATACAGTCCACGGCCGCGTAGCCGACGCTGCCGAACAGTTCCGCCCAGTAGCTCTGCCACTGTTCGTTCACGTGATGCTTCCCGCCCTGGTACGGGATGGCTGCGGAGAAGAGGACGACCTGCCCGTGTTTCGTCAGGGAGTCCACGTACGTCCTCGCGGCTTGCTCGGGCAGATGCTCGCCGACCTCGAGCGAGATGACGAGGTCGAACGTCCGTCCGAGATCGAACGGTTGGGAGAGGTCCAAGCTCCGGAATTCGTCCGGCGCGATATGCCGCATGCTTTCGTCGATGTATTCGCCGTCGATCCCGAGCACCTCGCGCACCCCTTGCTCTTTGCATACGGCGAGCCAGCCGCCGGTGCCGCAGCCCACGTCCGCTGCGCTCCCCACATCGAGAAGACGGAGCACGATCGGTATAATCTCCTTGGCGGATCGAATGGAACCGTCTTGCTGTGCCGCGAAAAAATGGGCGTCATATTGAGACGACATGGCGAGCCTCCTCTGATTACTCAAATTTGGATGGGGGGACGCGATAATATTTCTTGAACGCTTTGGAGAATGTGAACGGGTCGGGGTACCCAAGAAAGCTGGCGATTTGCTGAACGGTGTATTTCTTTTGGTATAAATAGTCTCTCGCTCGGTTCATTTTAATCTGATAGATGTACTGCCCGGGAGTGATGCCTACGATTTTCTTGAAATACGAGATGAAGTATTTTTCGGATACGCCTGCGATCGCCGCAAGCTCGCTCATTTTGATCGCCGTGTGAAGTCGCTCGTCGACGTACTGGAATACCCGCTGCAGAACGTCGAGACTTCCCCCGGTCTTACGGGACGATTTGCCATGGGCGAAAGTCCCGATATAGGCTCCTTGACCATGGAGCTCGATGATTTTCGCAAGCACGGCCGTCAGGCACGCCTTCATGTATAACCGGTTGCCCTTCGATCGAACGTACGACGCGTCGAACAGGGCGGTTTCCTCCCGTACGAGCTCCCCCGGGACGACGCCCGACAGCTGGAAGTCGTCGAGGATCCGCTGCTGCTGTCCGATGCCGAAATCGAAATGAACGTAAATGAACCGGCAGCCGGAGCCTATGGTCGATGCGATGTACGGAATGCCTGGGTAAAACAAAACGACGTCGCCTGGCCGGGCCGTATGTTCGGTGCCGTGAATCGCGATTTTGACGATCCCGGATTGAATAAACCACAAATCGTAGTCGGCATGCGACTTGTGCTCGACCCAATCCCCGTCGTGCGCGGGATCCATGAACGACTTCATCCGCAGCGCAATCATTTCCGAAAGCTCATTCAAAATGCCGATGTCCGTCGTATTCGTATTCATTTGTTACCTCTACCGGAAGACATTCTAGCTGATATTAGTATATCATCGGCGTTCGATAATAGGGAAAATTCTTACTATTTGACATGAATCCGAAACCATCTCTTATTCTGCTTTCGAATCGTTCGCCTATAATTAGGGCTATAACCGACGAGGAGGTCACAAACGTGAACGGTTCGGAAATGCGGCAGCCGAAAGTCGTTGTCATCGGAGCGGGCAGCCTGTTTTTCGGGCGCCAGTCGATTTGGCAGATGGTGCACTCTCCCTATTTGAACAACGGAACGTTAGCGTTGGTGGATACGGACGAAGAGAAACTGTCCAAAATGGTGCGGCTGGCTAGGCTCGTCGCGCAGGAGAACGGGGTTCCGCTGAAGGTAGAAGGCTCGACGAACCGGAGAGAGGTGCTTCGAGACGCGGATTTCGTCGTGCTCAGTTTCGCCGAAGATTCCGTAAAATACCGCGGCATCGACTGCGAGGTTTCGTTAAAATACGGCATCCGCATGTGTTCCGGGGATACGATCGGTCCAGGGGGCATCTTCAGAGCGATGCGCGAGCTGCCGGTCATTATGGAATGCGCGAAGGACATCGAGGAGCTGTGTCCCGACGCATGGGTAATCAACTATATCAACCCGTCGACCGTGCACGGGATCGCTTTGCGCCGGTATGCGCCGAAGCTGAAATCGTTCGCGCTGTGCGACAGCCACCATATGCCGCACAAGAAAGCATACTACGCAATCCGAGCGGGCATCATCGGGGACAAAAGCGAGTTTACGGAGGCCATCGACCGGAGATTCGATTTCCGCGTGGCCGGGGTGAATCATTTCACTTGGCTGCTAAAGGCGGAGTTCGATGGCAAAGACGTTATGGCGCCGATCGCCGAAGCGCTGCGCAAGTCGGCGGGGACGGAGAACGACGGCGGGGACGTAGGCGCGAAAGCTCTGCATAACGATGCGATCACGTATGAGTTGTATACCGTATTCGGGTATATTCCGACCTGCACCGCCCATACGAAGGAGTACGTCCGTTATTGGCAGGGGCTCGGCAAGACGAAGGACGCGATCCCGCCGCTGAAAATTTGGGAGACGGAGGACCGGTATAAGCGTCATGAAGAAATGTGGCGGCAGGTGGACGATTTTCTCTCCGGGAACATCCCGATCGGCGAGTACATGTCGACGTTCGGCCCCGACCATGCGACGGACATTATCGAAAATATGGTCGGCAATTTAGGAAGGCGCTTCTTCATCAACACGTGCAATAACGGCGCTGTGAGCAACATGAACGACGATGCGTTCCTCGAGCTGCTGTGCGAGGTCGGCATGGACGGGGTAAAGCCGCTTCCCGTCGGGGACATGCCGCGGGGCATCCGCGGCATGCAGGAGCTCGTGCTGGATACGCACGAGCTGACCGCGGAAGCCGTCGTGGAGCGGAGCTTCGCGAAATTGAGAAGGGCGATGCTGACCGATCCGCTCGTGAACTCCATCGGCGATGCCGATATGATTATCAAAGAGCTGCTGGAGCGGGAAAAAGACATGATTCCGAAATGTTGGTATGAATAGCTCAAGCGAGAATTACGTCATCGCTGACGTGATTGCGGCGAACAGAGACGAGTAACCGTGGTCACTCTATGCAGGAAAACGCGAACAAGCCGGCGGGATTCGCCGGCTTGTCTTATTTATTGCGCCGCATCGGCCGCGGGAGGCTCCGGACGGGTGCGGGTTCCGCCCATGCCCGCCGGTCGTCCGCCGCCGCCGAAGCCGCCGCGGCCCATGCTTGCGGGCTCGGTGACGCCGGATTCGTTCAGCCATGTCACCGTGTCCGCGATCTCGAACGATACGACCTCGTCGTCCCCGGCGAAGAGCGTGTACGCGGACCCCGCCTGCAGGTCCGGCGATCCGATGACGACGGCTTGGAACGTCTTGGCGGGCGCCAGCGTCGCGATCACGGTGCCTTCGGCGTCTTCGAGGCGGATCGCGGTGCCCTCCGCCTGCGTTCTCGGGAAGGTCATGACGATGGAACGCTGCGGGGATGCATCCGACGGCGCTTGGAACATGCCGGCGCTTCCCGCCGCGAGCAGCAGGCCGCCGCTGAGCTCGAACGTGCCGTTGAAATCGAGCGTGCCGTTCATGCTCGCGGTCGGGCCGTTCACAAGCACGGCACCGCCGGTCATATAGATCGACCCGTTCGAGTCCAGGCCGTCCCCGGCCGCGTCGACGGTCAGGCTGCCGCCCGAGATCGTAAGCCTGTAGTCTGCGGAAGCGGCGAATTCGTCCGGACGCCCGCCTCCGGCGGAGCCGTCGCTGCCCCCCGCGACGTTGATGCCGTCGTCGTTCGCCGCAATCGTCACGTCGCCGCCCGCGATCTCGATCACGGCGCTCTCGACGCCTTCGTAGCTGTCCGCGACGGCGATCGTCCCGCCGGATATCGCAATCGAGGCATCGGCATGGATGCCGTCGTCGCCCGCGGCGATCGCGAGCTCGCCGCCCGTCACCGCGACGGCGCCGTTGCTGTGCACCGCGTCGTCCGCGGCGTCGATCTCGAATGTGCCCGCCGCGACGACGATGCTTCCGGCCGCTTTCAAGCCTTTGGCGCTGTCGGCTTCGGCCAGCGCCGCCGCGTGCGCGCTGCCGCCGCCGGAAGATATCGAGAACGCGCCGCCGTCAATGCGAATCGACGTTTCCGCTTGCACCCCGTCGGCGCCTGCGTCGATCGCGAACGATCCGCCTTCGACCGCGATATAGCCTTTGCCTTCCTCGGCGCTGTTCGTCGCCTTCATGCCGTCGCCGCCGGCGGCGATGGCGATCATTCCGTCTTTCACGGCGATCGAATCGCGCCCGATCAGCCCGTCGTCGACCGCGTTGATGTCGAGCGTGCCGCCCGCGATAATCACGTCATCTCTGCCGGCGATGCCGTCTTTGTATACTTCGATCGCCATTCGTCTCCACTACCTCTCCCGCGTTTCATCCGCCTTAACGATTTGTTTACAAAACGAAGTATAGGCGGCGAAGCTGAAGCGGTCTTGAGCGTTAGCTGAAAACAAGCTGAACGTCTTGCAGCATTTTTTTCGCCGGTTTCCCGATAGATGAGATGGAACAGTGTTCAAATCCGCGCGATTTTGCCATGATGAACGTACCGGAACGTTACGGAAGATAGAAGGAATGGGGGGCGTCCGTCTTATGGCTGCGTATTCGTGCAAAATTTTGGAGACCGAACGGCTGTCCGCGGAGCTGTACCTCGTCCATGCGCTGCTGTGGGAGGGGACGCTCCCGTCGGCGGCGGGGCTCGTGCGCGGATGGACGGTGCGCGGAGAGCGGATCGAAGCGCCCGTCGGATTCGCCGATCTCGGAGGCGCTTATCGGAACCGAATCAAGTTTTTCGTCGACGCGGGCCGCTGCGCCGATTCGGCGAAAGCCGCCCTGCGGGCCGCGTCATCGGGCGGCATCGAATTCGCGGGCGCGCCGCTTGCGATTCGGACGGAAGGGAGCAAGCTGTTCGCCGTCGCCGACGCGTCCGGAACGGCCGCGGCGCTGCCCGCGCTGCTCGCGGCGGCCCGCTTCGGCATCCCGGCGGAGCTGGCGTGGGTCGGAGCGATGAACAAGCCCGTCTTCCGCGCATGGAAGTCGTACGCCGACCGTCTGAACGTCCCGGTCCATGCGTTCCAAGACAACACGGCGCTGGCGAAGCTGCTCGCGGGGCGGCCGAGCGGCGCGCGCCTGCTCGCGGCATGCGAATGGCGGGAGCTCGAAGCCGTCCGCCGCCGCGCGCGGGAAGCCGGATTCGCGGAGGAGGAGATGCAGTGCGTCGTCTTCGGCCCGCCGAGCCCCGCGCGTCCGGCGCCGGAGAGCGATGCCGAGCGAAGGGGACGCTTGCCGATCGAAGCGGACCAACGAACGCGGCGAACGATAAGCGCCTGGCTCCCGCGCGCGAAGTCGGCGCAGAATTAACGCGAGCCTTACGGAAAACCGCCCGAAACGGGTGGTTTTTCCGCGTTCTTCCGCTATAATAAAAGTACATTGCCGAGGAACGTCATCTTTTGAACATACATCGGTCATCCTTTAGGCGGTCATTTCTCAGGGGGTGGATGTATGCGCAATAAGGAGCTGCTGACCAGCATGTGGGAACGATTTATTCAGGATGGATCGTTCGACCCGACTTTGGACGAAGTGGTGGCGCAGTCGTGGCAGCGTTCGGTCGCT
Source organism: Paenibacillus sp. (assembly GCF_035645195.1). NCBI lineage: Bacteria > Bacillati > Bacillota > Bacilli > Caryophanales > Paenibacillaceae > Paenibacillus > Paenibacillus sp. The sequence goes on from NZ_DASQNA010000014.1 coordinate 56,959, forward strand.
TATGGCGTGGATCCGTACCAAGAGAAGGGACAGCGAATGCTGCATCCGCGCAAGTTCGCGGAACGGCTCGCGGAGAAGAAAGAGCTGATCGATTTTTCGCTTCCGCTTATGAAAACGCTTTATAATCTAGTGAAGGACTCCGGCTTCTTAGTCATCTTGTGCGACGAACAGGGCTTCTTGTTGAAAGTGATCGGCGACATGCACACGATCGAGGACGCGGAGAAAATGAATTTCGTCGAAGGCGTCTCCTGGAGCGAGGAAGCGATGGGGACGAACGCGATCGGCACGTGCATTGCGCTGGATCGCCCGATTCAAATTTACGCGGCGGAGCATTTTTCCCGGGTGTGCCAATCGTGGACGTGTTCGGCGTCGCCGATCCACGATCCCGAAGGACGCATCATCGGCGTGCTGGATATGTCCGGCCCGTTCGACAAGGCGCACCCGCATACGCTCGGCATGGTCGTCTCCGCCGTGGAGGCGATCGAAAACCAGCTTCGCTTGAAGGAGAAGTCCAGGAAGAACGATGTTACGCAGAGCTACTTGGAGGCGATGACGAATACGCTGCAGGACGGCGTGCTCATCTTGAACACGGCCGGCAACATTATCCGCACGAACAACGTGCTGCTGCATTGGTTCGGATTGCGGGAAGACACGGTGCTGTACCGGCATTTGGCCGATGTGTTCGAATGCGGCGGAGCGGAGCCCGACTTGTTCGACAAAGCGGACATCGTCAACCGCGAGGTGGATCTGAAGGCGAAGGGATCGGGGCGCAAGCGCCCGGTCGTGCTGACGCGCAAGCCGATTCACAGCGCGGACGGCGAATGGATGGGTTCGCTGCTGACCGTGAAGGAGATGCAGAACGTCCGGCAGCTGATCCACGACATGACGGGGAGCTCGGCGAAATTCGCGTTCCCCGACATTATCGGGGTCAGTCCGGCCATCCAAGCCTGCATCCGCGAGGCGCGTCTCGCCGCTTCGTCGCACGCGACGGTGCTGCTCATGGGCGAAAGCGGGACGGGCAAAGATTTGTTCGCGCAGGCGATCCATAACGAAAGCAGCCGCCGGAAGAAGCCGTTCATCGCCATCAACTGCGGCGCGATTTCGCGCGATCTGCTCGGCAGCGAGCTGTTCGGGTACGTCGAGGGCGCCTTCACGGGAGCGCGCAAAGGCGGGAGCGCCGGCAAGTTCGAAATCGCCGACGGCGGCACGCTGTTCCTCGACGAGATCGGCGAGATGTCGCTCGAGATGCAGGTGCTGCTCCTGCGGGTGCTGCAGGAGAAGGAGATCGTCCGCATCGGCGGACACAAGGTGATCCCCGTGGACGTGCGTATCGTCGCCGCGACGAACAAAGTGCTCGAGGACGAAGTGCGCAAGGGCACCTTCCGGGAAGACTTATATTACCGGTTGAACGTAATGCCGATCCGCATTCCGAGCCTTCGCAATCGGAAGGAAGATATCGAGCGCTTGACCGAAAGCTTCGTGCGTAAGCTGAGCGTCCGGCTTCAAAAACCGATCGCCTCCGTGTCGCCCGAGCTGCTGGATGCGCTGATAGCGTACGATTGGCCCGGCAACGTCCGGCAGCTGCAGAACGTGCTGGAGCGAACGATCATCCGCGCGGCGGGCGCCACGCTGCGACCGGAGGATTTGCCGGAGGAGCTGCAGGCCTACGGCGCGCGCGAGACGGCTCCTGCGAGACGGGAAGTCGGCCGCACCCCGCTGAAGGACGAAATCAAGAAGGAAGCGCTGCTGCATTCGATCCGGCAAAGCAACGGGAACCACAAGCAGGCGGCCAAACTGCTCGGGGTGTCCCGAAGCACGCTGTACCGGCAGTTGGAAAAATACAATATTCGTTAGAAGTACTCATCCCCTAGCGCCGATCGGCGGAGGGGATGTTTTTTTTTCGCTCATCGAAGAAGATGTCCCGTTTTGTTTCAAACGTCCCGCGTCCCGTTCGTCTTCAATGATACACAATGGGACACCTTCCGCCGGAACGCGCGCCCGAAGCGCCCACGAAGAGCGCCGGCGCTATTGGCACGCTTCTTGCTTTTGCTATTTACGAAGAGGGCGCAGACGGTCGGCGCAGGCTGTCTTGGCGACGCTGTCGGGCTCGGTAACCATCCATATAAACTTTTAAAGGAGGAAACGGTATGACGGTTCCCGCGGAGAAGCTGATCTGGATGTACCAGACGATGTACAAGATTCGTTATTACGAGGAAACGATGGTAAGCGCTTACGGGGAAGGGAAGCATCCGGTGTTCAACATCGGCGCCGGACCGGTGCCGGGGGAGATGCATTTGGCGGCGGGCCAGGAGCCGGCGGCCGTAGGCATCTGCGCGCATCTGCACAAGGACGATACGGTCACCGCGCCGCATCGCCCGCACCATAACGCGATCGCCAAAGGCGTAGATCTGAACAAGATGACGGCGGAAATGTTCGGGAAAGCGACGGGGCTCGGCAAAGGGAAAGGCGGCCATATGCACCTGTTCGACCCTGCGGTGAAGTTTTCCTGCGGCGGCATCGTGGCGGCCGGGCTGCCCCATGCGGTCGGCGCGGCGCTGGCGGCGAAGATGAACAAGAAGGATTGGGTCGCGGTCGGCTTCATCGGCGAAGGGGCCGCGAACGCCGGGGCGTTCCACGAATCCGTCAATATGGCCGCGCTGTGGCGGCTGCCCGTCATTTTCGTCATCGAGGATAATTCGTACGGCATTTCGGTGCCGAAGCGCTCGTCCACCAGCGTCCGGTCGAACGACATGCGGGGCGTCGCTTACAACATTCCCGGCGTGCTCGTGAAAGACAACGATCCGCTCGAGATGTACCGCGTGTCGGAAGCGGCGGTGCGGCGGGCGCGGGCGGGCGAGGGGCCGACGATCATCGAAATCGAGACGTATCGGTATTTGGGACACTTCCAAGGCGACCCGGAAGCGTACCGCGACAAGGACGAGGTGCCGGAGCTGCGCGGGAGGGATCCGCTCGTGCGGCTGAAGGGCGTGCTGCTGCAGGACGGCGTCGCCACCGAGGAGCAGGTCGCGGCGCTGGAGGCGGTCGCGAAGCGGGACGTGGATGAAGCCTACGCGTTCGCGCGTTCCAGCGCATATCCGGAACCGGCGGCGGCGCTCGAAGATTTGTACGCGGAATAATCGGAAACAAGAATCGGGAGGAGCATGCGACAATGACGACGCAAAAGAAACGGATGTTGACCGGGAACAAGGCGATGGCGGAGGCGATCGCGCAGGAAATGGAGCGGGATCCGCGGGTCTTCGTCATGGGCGAGGACGTGGGCGTCTACGGAGGCATTTTCGGTTCGACGGAAGGCTTGTTCAAAAAATTCGGGCCGGAACGCGTCATCGATACGCCGATATCCGAGACGGCTTTCATCGGCGCGGCGATCGGCGCCGCGGCGGAGGGCATGCGGCCGATCGCGGAGCTCATGTTCGTCGATTTCTTCGGGGTTTGCTTGGACCAAATTTACAACCACATGGCGAAAATCCCGTACATGTCCGGCGGCAGCGTCCGGCTTCCGATGGTGCTGATGACGGCGGTCGGCGGAGGCTACAACGACGCCGCGCAGCATTCGCAGACGCTGTACGCCTCGTTCGGGCATCTTCCGGGAATGAAGGTGGTCGCGCCGTCGACGCCATACGACCTGAAGGGGATGATGACGTCCGCGATCCGCGACGACAATCCCGTCGTGTTCATGTTCCATAAATCGCTGCAAGGTCTCGGGTGGATGGATCAAATCGACGCGTCGATCGGCCACGTGCCCGAGGAGCCGTACACCGTCCCGCTCGGGAAAGCGAACGTCGTCCGGGAAGGGGAAGATGTAACGATCGTAGCCATTCAAATGATGACGCACCATGCGCTCGAAGCCGCGAAACGGTTGGAGGACGCAGGCATCAGCGCCGAGGTGATCGATCTCCGGTCGATCGTGCCGATCGACAAGGAGACGATTCTCCGATCCGTGCGCAAGACGCACCGGCTGGTCGTCGTCGACGAAGATTATTTGTCGTACGGCATGACGGCGGAAATCGCGGCGATCGCGGCGGAGGAGGCGTTGTACGATTTGGAGGCCCCGGTCGTGCGGCTCGCGGTGCCGGACGTGCCGATTCCGTACAGCCGCCCGCTGGAGCAGTTCGTGCTGCCGGGTCCGGCGAACATTTACGATGCCGTCGTCGACCTCATGAAGAAATAGAGAAATGAAGGAATGAAGGGTAGGGAGGAGAAGGACGGATGAGCGGCAAATGCGAAGTGAGGCTGCCGGAAACATCGCCCGGCATCGAGGAGAGCTTGGTCGTGTTCTGGCACGCGAGCGTCGGGGACCGGGTGGAGCGGGGGCAGGCGCTCCTCGAGGTGCAGACGGAGAAAGCGGTGTTCGAAATCGAAGCCCCGGCGGCGGGAGTCGTCAGCGACATCGTCGTGCCTCGCGGAGGGGTGGCGAAGGTCGGCGACGTCGTGGCGGTTTTGGCGACGGAGACGACCGAAGGGCTCGCCGGCGCGGCGCTTGAGGAGGCGCAGGAGGCCGCGGGAGCTCCGCCGGCCGCGGAGGAACGCGCGGGAAGCGGGGGCGTCCAGGTCGCTCCGAGACTGCGGCGGCTCGCCAAGGAGCTGGGCGTCGACCTCGCCCGCGTCGAAGGGACGGGGGCAGGCGGGAAAATCACGGAGGACGACGTGCGGCGGGCGGCGGACCGCGCCGCCGTGCCGGCCGCAGACCCGCAGTCCGCCGGCAGCGTCGTGCCGCACACGCCGATCCGGCGGACGATCGCGCGGCGCATGATGCAAAGTCTGCAGCAGTCGGCGCAGCTGACGCTGACGGCTTGGGCGGACGTGACCGAGCTCTCGGAACAGCGGAAGCGGCTGGCGCCCGGGGTCACTTGGAACGCCTGGGCGCTGCGCGCGGCCGTCCTGGCGCTGCGGGAGCACCCCGAGATCAATGCAGCTTGGGAAGAAGACGGGATCCGCCGGTTCGAAGACGTCCATTTGGGCGTCGCGGTCGACACCGAGGACGGCTTGCTGGTGCCGGTCGTCCGGGAGGCGCATCGACTGCCGCTGACGGAGCTGAACGCGGTCGTCGGACAGCTCGCCAAGAAAGCGAGGGAAGGGAGGCTGTCCGGCGCGGAGCTGTCGGGCGGTACGTTCACAGTGACCAATTTGGGCTCGCTCGGCGTCGAGTTTTTCACGCCGGTGCTGAACCCGCCGGAGAGCGCGATTTTGGGCGTAGGGAAGCTGGACAAAAGGCTGACGCTGCAGGACGGCCAAGCCGCGGAGCAAAGCCGCCTCCCGCTGAGCCTCACGTTCGATCACCGGGTCGTCGACGGGGCGCCGGCGGCGAAATTTTTGCAGTCTGTCGCGCATTTTTTAGGGCAGCCGGAGCGTTTGCTGTAAATAGCGGGCGGCAGCGTACGCAAGCGAAAACCTCGGATTCAGGCAGAGAGAGCATCGCCTCTCCCCGGACCCGAGGTTTTTTATTGCTGACTCGGAACGAGTAAATTGTATAGAAAACTTCCGCTTCACCGCGGTCGCTCATCCTTGGATGTACTTCGTTAGAAGTTTTTCTTATATAGGACGGTCTATTTTTGTAATTTTACATAAAGTTGCGTCATAAATAATAATTAAAATGAACTATTGATTTAAATGTGACTCATTATTATAATTATGACATACTAAATGTTCGATACTGATGTGCGTCGATGTAGTCGATAAGTCGGAGAGTCGGTAAGTCGGTTTGGCGCCCGCGGCGCCGGATTGGGACGGTCCGCGGGAACGATACGCATGGGAGGAGAACGGAACCATGGGGATTCACGGGGAGACGACGACGGTTGCGGAGAAACGGGGACAGCTCGGTACGGTCATCTGCGCGCGGTGCGGCGAGGTGATCGACACGCTGCCGACGAACGGGGTCAAAACGATGTACGGATTTTGCGGTCAGCCGGAGTGCCGGGCACGGAAAGACGCCGACGAGGGGGACGCGCGGTGACGGTGAAGTTGGTGTACGCCTTCGCGGAAGGCAGCGCGCAGATGAGCGCGCTGCTCGGCGGCAAAGGGGCGAATTTGGCGGAAATGGCTCGTGCGGGATTGCCGGTCCCGCCCGGATTTACGATTACGACGGACGCTTGCAAAGCGTTCTTCCGCGCGGGCAACCGGCTGTCTGACGATCTGCGGAAGCAGATCGTTGAGGCGCTGAAGCGGCTAGAGCAGGAGAGGGGGCAGCGGTTCGGCGATCCGGATGCGCCGCTGCTCGTCTCCGTCCGATCGGGCTCCGTTACGTCCATGCCGGGCATGATGGATACGATTTTGAATTTAGGCCTGAACGACGAGACGGTCCGGGGGCTGGCCGCTTCGACGAACGACGAGCGATTCGCGTACGATTGTTACCGGCGGCTCATCCAGATGTTCGGCAACGTCGTGATCGGCATCGAGGCGCACCGATTCGAGCGGCTTCTGCTCGCGGTGAAGCGCAGCTTCGGCGTCGCGCAGGATCAGGACATGCCCGCCGAAGGCTGGAAGCGTCTCGCGGCCGAATACAAGGAATGCATTCGCGAGGCCGCCGGGACCGAGTTTCCGCAGCAGGTGTATGATCAGCTGTCCATGGCGGTGGAAGCCGTCTTTCGCTCGTGGAACAATCAACGGGCGAAGGTGTATCGGCAAATTCACCGCATTCCGGACGATCAAGGGACCGCCGTGAACGTACAGTGCATGGTGTTCGGCAACAAGGGCGAAGACAGCGGCACCGGCGTCGTGTTTACCCGCAATCCGTCCACCGGGGACAACGTCCTCTACGGCGAATATTTGATCAACGCGCAGGGCGAGGACGTCGTAGCGGGCGTCCGCACGCCGATGAAAATCGATGCGCTTCGCGCCGATCTGCCGGCGGCGTACGAGGAGCTCGTGCAGGCGTGCCGCCGCCTGGAGCGCCATTACAAGGACATGCAGGACATCGAATTCACGGTGGAAAACGGGAAGCTGTACTTGCTGCAGACGCGAAACGGAAAGCGCAACGCGCAGGCCGCGCTCAAAATCGCGGTCGACTTGGTGAACGAAGGCGTTCTCAGCCGGGAGGAAGCGCTGCTGCGCATCGAGGCGTCCCATCTGGATCATCTGCTCCACCGCGGCATCGACGAAGACGCCGTGACGGAGGTGATCGCCGTCGGCTTGCCGGCGTCGCCGGGCGCGGCGGTCGGAAGGGCGGCGTTCGACGCGGATACGGCCGCCGCTTGGAAGAAGGCCGGCAAGCAAGTCGTGCTCGTCCGGTCCGAGACGACGCCGGAGGACATTCACGGCGTCCTGGCCGCGGAAGGCGTGCTGACGAGCCGGGGCGGCATGACGAGCCACGCGGCCGTCGTCGCGCGAGGCATGGGCAAGCCGTGCGTCTGCGGGTGCGAGGACGTGCGCATCGACATGGACGCGCGGCGGATGAGCGCGGGCGGCCGCATCGTGGAAGAGGGCGATTGGATTACGCTCGACGGCGCCACCGGCAGGGTCATCGCCGGAGCGGTGCCGCTCAAGGAAGCGACGGGGACGGAGGAGCTTCGCGTCGTGCTCGGCTGGGCGGACGACATACGCCGGCTCCGCGTGTACGCCAACGCCGACAATCCGGCGGACGCCGCCGCCGCGCGCGCCTTCGGCGCCGAAGGCATCGGCTTGTGCCGGACGGAGCATATGTTTTTCGATCCGTCGCGCCTTGCGGTCATGCAGCGGATGATCATGGCCGATTCGCCGGAGGAGCGGCAGGACGCGTTGAACCGGCTGCTTCCGGCGCAGCAGTCCGACTTCGAAGGCATGTTCCGAGCGATGGACGGACTTCCGGTGACGATTCGGCTGCTCGATCCGCCGCTGCACGAATTTTTGCCGCAGTCGGAGGAGTTGCAGCACAAGCTGAACAGCGCCGCCACTCCTGAAGAACGAGACAACTGCCGGCGGCTGCTCCGGAAGGCGGAGGAGCTGCGCGAAGCGAACCCGATGCTCGGGCAGCGGGGCTGCCGCCTCGGCATCGTCTATCCGGAAATTTACGATATGCAGATCGAAGCCATATTCAAAGCGGCGGCGGCCTGCATGGACCAAGGGATCGACGTGCGTCCGCAGATCATGATCCCGCTCGTCGGGGACGCGAGCGAGCTGAAGCTGCTGCGCGAGCTGGTCGATCGGGTGGCGGAGCAGGTGCTCGGCGCAGACAAGCGGAGGGACTGCCGCTACAAGGTGGGCACGATGATCGAGGTGCCCCGAGCGGCGTTGACGGCCGACCGGATCGCCGCCCACGCGGACTTCTTCTCGTTCGGCACGAACGATTTGACGCAGATGACGTTCGGGTACAGCCGGGACGACGCGGAGGGCAAATTCCTGACGCATTACTTGAACCGGAAGCTGCTGCCGCATAACCCGTTCCAGGTGCTGGACACCGAAGGCGTCGGCCAATTGATCGAGCTGGCGGTCGCGCGGGGCCGGGCGCGGAAGTCGTCGCTCAAGACGGGCATTTGCGGCGAGCACGGCGGGGACAAGGCGTCGATCCGGTTCTGTCACGAGATCGGCCTCGATTCCGTCAGCTGTTCGCCGTATCGGATTCCGATGGCGCGCATCGCGGCCGCGCAAGCGGCGATCGAGCTGCGCGAGTCGGAAGAGGAGGCGGAGGCGGAGGTCCGTTCGGCGGAAGCTTGCGCGGGATGAAGGAACGTTCGTCGGCGCCAGGACGGACGCAAAAACGCTGCCCGGATGCGAATCCGGGCAGCGTTTTTGTCATTCAGGCCGCGGGCGGCTGCGGCGTCGGCGTCGCCGGACCGACGTCCTTGTATTTCGCGTCGATCGCCTCCCGGATATCCTGCAGCGAAGCGCCGTCCTTCTTCATCGCCGCCGCTTCGACGGCGATCTGGAGGCATACGCCGCAGCGCGTGCCATGATCGTCCCACTCGACGGAGCCGTCGTCCCGAATTTCGGAGATAAAGCAGTTTTTGTTGCTCAAATGGCCGGCGCTCTCGCCGCAGCCGCAGTAGCAAGGGATAAAATCAAGCGTATCCGCGCTCATGGCGGCTATAAGATACGCATTGCGCACCGCCTCGGGCTGCTCGTCGAGGAACGACGGCAGAGCGGTCAGCGACGCGGTCGTCTCGCGCAAATCGCCGTTCGCCGTATGGTGAGCGTCGGCATGTTCGCCGGCATGACCGGCGCCGCCGTCTCCGGCCGCGCCGCATCCGGCAACCGCCAGCAGCGACGCGAACAAAATCGCGTGTCGGCCGAACGTTTTCATTATAGAAACCCTCCCAACCCTTCGAAAACTTTGTCCCTCATTGTATCACACGCGCCTCGAAGAACCTATGAACGGAAAACGACAGTTCTCGCCCGTTGGAGCTGCTCGGCAACATTTCCGCGCGAACGACCCGAGCGGCGCAAATTTTCCTCGGCGCGCTGCCGATTTTGATCGTGTACCCGTTCTTGCAGTGGTTCTTCATGAAAGGGATCGTGCTTGGAAGCGTGAAGGAGTAATCAACAGGAGACCGGCAAAGCGGCATTCGCTTACGCCGGTTTTTCCTTTTCGGGAAAATTTCGCTTGCATAAACTAATGCTATTAGTTATTATGTGAATAACAATAGTGAATACGGGAGGGCCGGCGATGAAGATCGAACGGTATGGAAACGTGTATCAAGTGACGTTTATGCCGAGGATGTTTCCGGTTAACTGCTATCTGGTTGAAGAAGAGGACTCGCTCACGCTGATCGACGCGGCGCTGCCGTATTCGGCGGGCGCGATCCTGGACGCGGCGGCGGCGATCGGCAAATCCATCGCGAACATCGCGCTGACGCACGCGCACGAGGACCATATCGGCGCGCTGGCGGAGCTGAAACGGCGGCTGCCGGAGGCGATCGTCGCCGTCTCGGAGCGGGACGCGCGGCTGCTCGCCGGCGACCGGTCGCTGCTGCCGGGCGAGCCGCAGACGCCGATCCGCGGCGGCGTGCCGAAGAAGCGGCAGCCGGCGCCGGACCGGCTGCTGCGCGAGGGCGACCGGATCGGGTCGCTCGAGGCGGTCGCCGCGCCGGGGCATACGCCGGGTTCGATGGCGTTCTTGGACGCGCGCAGCGGCGCGCTGATCGCCGGCGACGCGTTCCAGACGCGCGGGGGAACGGCGGTGTCGGGGACGCCGGTGCCGTGGTTCCCGTTCCCGGCGTGGGCGACGTGGCACGCCGATACGGCGCTGGAGAGCGCCAGGAAGCTGGCGGCGCTCGAGCCGAGCTTGCTGGCGGTCGGCCACGGGCCGGCGCTGCGGGAGCCGCTCGGCGCCATGAACGACGCGATCGCCGAAGCCGAAGCGCGGCTTCGCGACAAGCGATAGGAGGGGCTTCGAAATGTCGCCAAGAGCGGGATTGGATATGCAAACGATCGTGAAGACGGCGGCCGATGTGGCCGACGAGCAAGGCTGGGAACAAGTCTCCCTCGGGGAGCTGGCCAAACGGCTGAACGTGCGCACCCCGTCGCTGTATAACCATATCGAAGGGCTGCCCGCGCTGCGGCAGCGGCTGGCGATTCACGGACTCGGCCGGCTGCTCGAACGGATGACCGCGGCCGCGGTCGGGCGCTCCGGCGACGAGGCGGTCATGGCGATGAGCGAGGCGTACCTCGCCTTCGCGCGGGCGCATCCAGGACTGTACGAAGCGACGTTCCGGGCGCCGAAGCCGGACGATCCGGAGTTCGGCCGGGCGCAGAGCGCCGTCGTCGAGCTGGTGCTGCAGGTGCTGCGGCCGTACGGCTTAAGCGATGCGGCGACGCTGCATACGATCCGAGGGCTGCGGAGCATCCTGCACGGCTTCGCGTCGATCGAGCGCTCGGGCGGCTTCGGGATGCCGCTCGATACGGACGAGAGCTTCCGGCTGCTGCTCGGCACGTTCCTCGCCGGCGTGCACGCCGCGGCGAAGAAGGAGCAGCCATGACGGCGGCGTGGCTGGAAGGCGCGAAGGCGCTCAATCTCGCCGCGCGCTTCGGCCTCGAGCTGTGCGCGCTGGCGGCGGTCGGCTACTGGGGCTTCCGGGCCGGGGGCGGCGGGCTGCGAGGCGCTGCGTTCGCCGTCGCCGCCGTCGCCGCGCTCGCCGCGTTCTGGGGGCTGCTCGGCTCGCCGAACGCGCCGGTCGCGCTGCCGCCGGCCGCGCATGCGCTCGTCGAGCTGACCGCGTTCGGTCTCCCGGCGGCGCTGCTGTTCGCCGCCGGGAAGCCCGGTCTCGCCGCTGCGTACGCGGCGGCCGCGATCGTCAACCGGCTGCTGATGGCGGTCTGGAACCAGTAAAGCCGCCTGGACGGCGGCTCGGCTTCTTTTTCCCCGGCGGGGCTCATATATTGACAAGGACAGAACCGTTTCGTCGACGCGAAAGGGGGAACGGCCTTGCCAAGACGCCGATTTCGGAGCCATGCACGAAAGCCGTTCAGCAAAAAATCGATCTTCGCCTTGACGATGCTCATCAGCTTCGTGCTAACGCTTCAATCGTTCCTATTTCTCGAGCACAACCTGAAGGAGCCGCTCATGAGCGTCGCCCGCATCCGCGTCAAGCAGGTCGCCGCGGACGCGATCAACCAGGCGATCGCGAAGGAAGTGGCGAACAACACCGACGTAGGGCGGCTCGTCGAGCGGTGGACCGATTTGAGAGGCGATTTGACCGGGCTGCAGCTTAACTATTCGGAGCATATCCGCATCTCGTCGAAGGTCGTCAACGTCGTCAATCAAGCGCTCGCGGAGAAGGTGCACCTCGAGGAGCGCATCCCGATCGGGCAGGCGTTCGACAGCGCCATCCTGTCGTCGTTCGGGCCGTCGATTCCGCTGCGATTCGAATCGGCGGGCGCGCCGCAGGTCGAGATCGGGACGCGGCGGGAGGACGCCGGCATCAACATGCTGCTGATTACCGTCTTCGTCCGCATTACGGCCGAGGTCATGATCTATATTCCGTTCGATACGGAGCCGGAAATCGTGACGACCGAAATGCCGATTTCGTACATTTTGGTCAAAGGCGACGTGCCGATGTATTATTTCGACGCGAACGGCAATCCGCTGAACGGCTCGTCCGGCGCGGGGGCGCTGCCGCCGGCCGTCGCGCTGCCGTCGCTGCTGCCTTCCGCCGAAGAGCCTGCCGAGGAGGGCGCTCAAGCGGCCGCGACGGAGGCGCCGTAGCGCGCGGCTTATTTCTTCGCGCGCCGCTTGCGCTCCTCGCGCTCCCATTTCCGCAAGTGCGGATACGGATCGAACGACCACTCCGTCAGACCGTTGTCCCGATACAGCCCGTAATGCAGGTGCGGCGGAAACTTGCCCTGCGTTCCGGGCTTGCCGTATCCGGAGCTGCCGACCCAGCCGATGACGTCGCCGGGCTTTACGATGTCGCCTTCCTTGAATTTCTTATTGAATCCCGACAAATGCGCGTAGTAATGGTAGACGTTGTTCAAATCGCGAATGCCGACCCGCCAGCCGCCATACCGGTTCCAGCCCATCACTTCGACGATGCCGTAGGCCGCGCTTCGGACCGGCACGCCGTGGTGGGCGAACAAATCCGTCCCCTCGTGGATGCGGTAGCCGCCGTAGCTGCGCGCAGCTCCCCACGTGCTGCGATACGAATAATCGGAGCCGAGCGGCAGGATGAACGAATGGCGATGCAAATCGAGGGTGCCGAAGGCGGCGTAAATTTTCGCGAACTGTCTGATCCGCTTGACGCTGCGGTCGTTCTGGTAGTACGCCCACACGGCGATGTCGAAGTCGGCCGCGGACGTGCCGTGCTGGAGCAGGAACTCCGCCATGCTGTAGAGCACGTCCGCATCGCTGCGGCGATCGGCGCGTCCGTCGCCGTCCCCGTCGCGTCCGATGCCGTTGAACAGCCGAATCGATGCGAGATTCGTGTCCTCCGGATTCGGATTGAGAAATCCCACCCACTGATATTCCGTGAAATGGATCGCGATCAATCCGTCCCGAAGCGGTCTCGTTTTCGGGTGGGCGATGCTTAACGTGCGCTCGTACTGGTCGACGGCCGCCAAATGATGCCAAGGGATGCCGGTGACGGCGCTGATGCTGTCGTACAGCGCTTTGCGCTCCGTGAACGTGTCGAGCATCGATTGACGCGCTTCTCTGGCCTTTTCGGCGGGCGTGATGATCGCCGCGGTCTTCGCCGGCGCGGCGGCCGCCGGCTGCGCCGATGCGAGGACGACGGCCGCGGCCACCGCCCAGGAGATGGATTTGATGAGCATGGACCTCGCGAACCTCCAATGTACGTTGCCATTTTCCGCGTTTGCGGTATCATTTTTAATGTGTGCAAGTTTTGAAAAAATTTTCGGTTTTTGCTGAAAAAAGGGGCGGACGGCATTGTTCGAAGAGGCGCATGCCCACGAGCACGTGGACGAAGATATGGTGTTGCTGCAAGCGAATTTGGACGACATGAATCCGGAGTGGACGACCTATGTGGCCGAGCTGCTGTTCGAGGCCGGGGCGAACGACGTGTATTGGATCCCGATCGTGATGAAGCGGGGGAGGCCGGGCGTCATGCTGAACGTGCTGACGGCGAAAGAGGCGGTGCCGGCGATGGAGCGCATCGTCTTCCGAGAGACGACGACGCTCGGCGTCCGCCGCATCGCCGCCGCCGTGCACCGGCTCGGCCGGCGCATCGTGCGCGTCGACACGCGGTGGGGGCCGGTCGCGGTGAAGATCGGTTACGCGGACGGCGAGGAAGTGCAGTACGCGCCGGAATATCGGGAATGCGCCGACATCGCGGCGCGGGAGAACGTGCCGCTGAAGGCGGTATACGACGAAGTGCGACGCGCATATGCGGACAGGAAAACAACCGACCGGGCTTGACGGTCGGTTGTTTTCCGTTAAGGCGGTTGGCGGCGAAGAGCCTAAAGTCAGCGCATCAGCGCCAAGGTGTCTTTCACCATCGTCACGAATTGGAGCTCCCGCTCGTCTCGAGCGGACGCTTCCGCGAGCTCGAGGACGTCGTCCATCGAGCCGTCCTTCGCCCAGTAGCTGCCGCGCAGCAGCTCGGCGTATTCGGCGACGGCGGCGAGGAACCGGAGCTCGTCGCTCAGCTCTCCGCTCGTGCGCAGCGGTGCGGACCATTCCTCCACTCGGTTCGTATCCGCATCGACGTACCGGAGCCGCGCGGTGCCGAGGCGGTCGCGGGCGTCATCCCCGGTCAGCTTCACCTCGTACAGCGCCGTCACCGCATGGCCCGCGCCGACTTCGCCGGCGTCCGCGCCGTCGTCGCGGAACTGCTCGTCGCGCAAATCCCGGTTTTCGTAGCCGAGCAGCCGGTACCGCTCGACCGCTTCGGGATCGAACTCCACTTGGATTTTCGCCTCCGTCGCGATCGTCTGCAGCGTGCCTGCGAGGTTTTCGACGAACAGGCGGCGCGCCTCCGTGAACGAGTCGACGTACGCATAGACGCCGTCCCCTTGGTTCGCGAGCTGCTCCATCAGCGTGTCGTTGTAGTTGCCCATGCCGAAGCCGACCGTCGTGAGCGTAATGTTCTGGTCGCCGGCGTACTCCCGAATCGTGTCCAGGATGCCTTCCGCGCTCGTTTCGCCGACGTTGGCGACGCCGTCGGAGCAGAGGATGACGCGGTTGATCGCATCCCGGCTCCACTGGCGCTCGGCGACTTGGTAGCCGAGACTCAGTCCCTCTTCGGCGTTCGTCGAACCGCTCGGAGCGAGGGCGTCGATCGCGGCTTCGATCGCCGATTTGTCCTCGAGCGAGGTCGGCTCGAGCGCGACGCGCGCGTCGCTGCCATAGGTGACGATGGCGACTTGGTCGCTGGGCTCAAGACTGTCGACGAGCAGGTGCAAGCTTTGCTTTACGAGGCCGAGCCGGTTGTCGCGGTCCATCGAGCCGGAGACGTCGATGACGAACGTGAGGTTGGCGGGGGGCCGGTCGGCTGCTTCGATTTCTTTGCCTTTGATGCCGATGCGGAGCAGCTCGTAGCCTTCCCCGAACGGCGAAGAGCCGCCGTCGGCGTGGATCGCGAACGTCTGGTCTTTCGGCGCCGGGTAACCGGGCTCGAAATAATTGACGAATTCTTCGACGCGCACGGCGTCCTCGGGCGGAAGGGCGCCGCCTTCGATGTAATTGCGGACGATCGCGTACGAGCCCGTGTCGACGTCGACGGCGAACGTGGACAGCGGGTCTTCCTCCGTCGCAATGAACGGATTCGTTCCGGCATGGTCGAAGTACATGTCGTCGTACGCCTCTCCGTTCGGGGGCGCCGGCATCGATTTGCCGTACGCGGGCGGAGCCGGCTCGGACGAGGCGACGTCGGCCGCGGCGGTGCTTCCGGCAGCCTCCGACTTTTTGGCCGGCCGCTCCGCGGCTTCGTTCCGGGCGGCAGGGGCGCTGTCTACTCCGGTCGACTCCTGCGCGTTCGTGCCGCTCGATCCGCTGCACCCGGCGAGCGCGGAGCAAGCGATGGCGGCGGCGAGTCCGGCGGCGGCTAACGGTTTCCCTTTCATTGGCATACATCCCCCTAAGCGTCTATTTTTTGACAGTCGATTGCATCATCATAGACGTCGACCGCGGAAGCAAGGTTGCCGGGGGGCATAAAAAAAACGGCGCGAATCGTTCGCGCCGCAGACAGCTTCTGTTCGTTACAAAGACCAGTCTTCGATAAAAGCGGCGAACGCTCGCTCGAGGAACGCGCGGGCCGCTTCGGAGGCGTCGCCCGCCTTGGCGCCCGCCAAATGCTTCTCGGCGTCCTGCAGATGCTTCGCCGCCTGCTCCATGCGCCCGTCATCCCGATGATGCAGCGCTTGCGACACCGCGTTGCGCAGCTGCATCGCCGTCTCATGGGCGAGCTCCCCGGCCGCCGCGTATTCGTCGATGCGTTCGAGCAGCCCGCTCGGGGTCACTTTGACCGTATAGCTGAGCGACACGTCGTCGTAATACGCCGTCGTCATCCAGGATCTAGAGCAGAAGAGGATGACGGCTGCCGATGCGGCGCCGGGCGGGGCGACCTTCTTCATCTCGAGCGTTTGCCAAGCGCCGTGTCCCGTTTGGATTTGCAGCGACGTTTCGTCGATTTGCTTGCCGGCCGCGTCGTAAAACCGGAGGACCGCCAGCGTCCTCCCGCTTTCCAAATACAACTTCAGATTCGCCGCGTATTCGACGCCGCCGACGACCGGAACGGACTGCGACATCATAGCGACCGTCTCGTTTATCGACGCGTCGGTCAGCTTGAGGCTGGCGGGGGCGGACGCGTACCGTTCGGTGCTGACGCCGTAGGATACATTAGGCGTTATTGTGAATATCGACCGCCAGCCGGGAATGGAGCCGTCCGCGGTCAACGGTTCGTCGAAGTTTCCATTCGGGACAGGGAGGTCGACCAGCACGGGAAGCTCGCCGGTGCCCGGACCGACTTCGATTTTCTTCAGCTGCGTGCCTTCGGCGTAGTAAATATGTCCGTCGTCGCCGAGCGTCATGAGCGGCGTCGTGCCGAGCGTGACGGCGTCAAGATCGCGCGGGTCGATGACGGTGAGCTTGCCGGCCAGCGTCGTGTACATGAGCCCGTCTTGACCCCAGCGAATGTAAGCGGGGCGCCAGCGTCCGTAGTTCGCGACCGTCGGATAAATGTTTCTGCTCTTCACGACCTCGAGCGTGTCGGGGTGGACGGCGAAAATCGTGCCGTCCGTTGCGCCCCACAGCAGGCCGTCCGGGCCGAAGCTCAAGGCTCCGATCATTCGCGGCTGCACGGTGACGCCCGGGATGTTCGGGACGAATTCCGCGATTTTCTCGCCCGCCGCGATGTCCCATACGAACAGCTTGGCGGCGGGCTCCGTCGGATCGATGCCGAGGCCGCCGTGCACCGTGGTGGAGCCGTACAGCTTGCCGCCGCGCACCGCCAACCCGACGATGGACTGGTTCGGAACGACGTTCTTATACACGGTCGGTTCGGCGCCCGAACGAGGATCGTACACCGTCAGCGCGCCGCCGAGCACGCCGTAGTCCGGAATCGTGCCGACGAACAGCTTTTCTTCTCCCGACACCATCGCGAACGGGCGGTCTTCCTCCGGAATGTCGTAGAGCAGCTTCGGATTGACGTGTTCGACGAGCGGCTGCGTCACGTCCAGCTCGTAAAGCACAGCGCCCGAGTACACGCCTAGGTACAGCTTATTGCCGAGCGAACCCATCCCTTCGGCTTGCCCAAGCGGGAACATCGTCATCGCATTCGCGGCAGGGTCATACACGGCGCCGCGGCCGCCCGGGTAGCCGCTCATATAGAGCTTGCCGTCCGGACCTTTTTCCAGCGTTTGGATCGGAATCGGGTTGCCCGACACGGGATATGTGAATGATTTCGCCGTTTTCGTCTCCAGGTTGAGATACGCGACCGCGCCGCCGAACGTCACCGTCGCGAGCGAGAGGCCCGGCAGATCGGGATCGTTCGGCACGGCGATCCACGCCGTGTTGCGGAGGAACGTGCCGTACGTCACGCCGGTGTCCGTCGCTTCCAGCGTCGAGAGATCGATTTCCATAAGGCGGTTGTTTTGCACGAAATAGGCGGTGTTCGTCCCCGGCAAACCTTGCGACAGCTGAATCCCTTTGTTATCGAGGAAATAGCGGTCCGCCCACGTCTGCGTTTCCGTATCGTAAAACAGCAGCGCCCGGTTGCCGCCGCCGAGACCGGCGACTACATATTTGCCGGCCGCGTCGAGCTGGTACACGTCCGCCGTTTGGACGGCGCCGTCGTACGTCGGCAGAGAGATCGTTTCTTTAACGCCGGTTTCGACGTCGATTTTGACAAGGCTGCCTTGGATGCCGATGCCGGCGTACAAATAGCCGTTCAGATACGCTGTATCCCGGACGTAGCTTTGACCCGGCGCCGCGGTTCCGAGGTCTTCGAGAACGCCCGTCGCAGGATCGTACCGGCCGACCTTCGCGTTCGGGTACGTGCCGAAGTAGACGCGCCCTCGCTCGTCGTGGGACAGCCCGTACGCGACGGATTCCCCGATGCTGCCGATCGTCGTCACCTGCTTCGCCGCGGGGGAGTAAGCGTACAAGCTGCCTCCGCCTCCGCTGCCGCCGATGTACACGGTGCCGTCGGGCATCGTCAGGTGCGTCCATACGGCGTCGGAGCCGGGCAGCGGGTATTTGCCCAGCACTTCTTTGCTGATCAGGTCGACGACGTGGAACATCGCGGGCTTCCCCGACGTCGTCGTGTACATGACGTCCCGGCCGTTCTCTTTCCCGAAGGAGGCGTTGTAAATCGCGACGCTTTCGATCGGGGCGCCGAGATCGATCGGGGCGCCGAACGATTTGTCGACCCGCGCGGCTGCGGGTTCGGGCGCGGACGCCCAAGAGGCGGCGGTTAGCGCGGCGGCGAGGCAGAGCGACGACAGCTTCTTGACCAAGGAGGAGCGAGTGGACCAGTTCATGATATACCCTCTTTCGTCGGTTGATTTTGGCGCCCTAACTATACGGAAAGCAGGAGCGCAGGGGCAACCGCGTTTTTTCGCCGGTTTTGCCTGGAGGAGGCGGCGGCTTCGGCGGAGGGGGACGAGGCGCGGCGGGGCGCGGCCGGGGCGATGCGGAAAACGGCAGGGTGGTAGAAAAATCGAAGAGAGGGGTTCGGCGCAGCAAAAAAGCCATCCTCGATGATGAGGATGGCTTGGGGCCGCGCATCGGCCGAACCGGCCGCGTGCCGGGTTATTGTCCGCTGTGATGACGCTCGTGGTCGTGGTGGCGATGGCCGCCGACCGCGTCCGCCGATTGGGGCAGCGGCCACACGTGCAGCCGCTTCTCCGCGAAGCCGAGCACCGTGCGAAGCACGTTCGGCTGGTTCGGCAGGTCGCGCGTGCCGGCGCCGTAGCCGACCGCCTCGACGATCATCGGCGGCAGCCCCGGGCTGAACTCATCCACGAGCGCGGCGACGATGCCGGCTCCGGTCGGCGTCGTCAGTTCGACGCGGTGGGGCGACGGCACGATCGGCAGGCCGCGCATCATTTCGAGCGTCGCCGGCGCCGGCACCGGATACAGCCCGTGATCGATGCGAATCGTGCCCGCGCCGAGCGGCACCGGCGCCGACATGATGCGGTCCGGATTCAAGCTGTCGATCGCGAGCGCGACGCCGACGATGTCGACGATCGAGTCGACCGCGCCGACTTCGTGGAAGTGGACCGTATCCATCGGAATGCCGTGAATTTTCGCTTCGGCCGCGCCGATTTTCGCGAATATGGCTTTGCTGAGCGATGTCGCCCGCTCGCTGAGCCCCGCGTCCTCGATGATCTTCACGATGTCGGCATAGCCGCGGTGGTGATGGCCGTGACCGTGATGATGATCGTGCCCGTGCGCATGGTCGTGATGATGATGTCCGTGATCATGGTCATGATGGTGATGCCCGTGCCCGTGATCATGATCGTGGCCATGATCGTGATCATGGTGATCGTGATCATGGTGGTGGTGATGGTGCGTATGGCCGTGATCGTGGTCATGGGCATGGGAATGCCCGTGATCATGATCGTGCGTGTGGCCGCCGGAAGGCTGCACGACGCGCAGCTCCCGCTGCACCTTCGGCGCGGCCGGCTCCGGCGGCGCGAGCAGCACGTCCGCTTTCAGCGCGGAGATGCCGCTCTTCACGACCCGGCGCCACGACAGCGTGTAGCCGTCCACGTTCAGCTTCTTCAGCTCCCGCTCGATGTAATCGCGGTCCGCGCCCGCGTCGACCAAGGCGGCGAGCGTCATGTCGCCGGACATGCCGGAGAAGCAATCGAAATATAAGATTCGCATATGCGTTCCCTACCTCTTCGCGATGTGTGAGTGAATGATGCCGGCGTTGTAGCCAGCGCCGAAGCCGTTGTCGATGTTGACGACGGAGACGCCGGGCGCGCACGAGTTCAGCATCGTGAGCAGCGCCGACAAGCCGCCGAAATTGGCCCCGTAGCCGACGCTCGTCGGCACGGCGATGATGGGCTTGTCGACGAGGCCGCCGACGACGCTCGCGAGCGCGCCTTCCATGCCCGCGACGACGACGATGACCGAGGCGCCCCGAATCGTATCGAGCCGCGCGAACAACCGGTGAATGCCCGCGACGCCGACGTCGTACACGCGCTCGACGTGCGAGCCCATGCATTCGAGCGTCACCGCCGCCTCTTCGGCGACGGGCAAATCGGACGTGCCGGCGCAGACGACGGCGACGTAGCCGTCCCGCACCTTCAGGATCGGTTTGCGGAACCACGTCAGCGCCCGGGCCGTCTCGTGGTACGTGACGCCTGGCAGCGCCGCCGAAGCGGCGGCCGCCTTCTCGGGCGCCACGCGCGTCGCGAGCACCCGGTCCGACGTTTCGGCGAGCTTCTTCATGATGGCGGCGATTTGCTCGGCCGTCTTGCCTTCGCCGAAGACGACTTCGGGAAAGCCGGTGCGCTTCTCGCGCTGGGTGTCGAGCGTGGCGAAACCGAGCTCGGCGACGGACGCGCCGAGGGCGGCGCCGGCGATCGCTTTCTCGGCGTCGGCCGGCGCGAGCGAGCCGTTCGCCACCCGTTCTAGGATGTTCTGCAAGCGTTCGTTCATCGCGCGGTTGCCTTCTTCCGGACGTCGTCGCTGAGCGTTTCGTTCATGCTGCCCGTGCGGTAGCCGGCCAAGTCCATCGTAACGTACTTAAAGCCGATCGACGTCATTTTTTCGTGAATCGCCGCGCTGTGTTCCACGACTTTCGCCATCTCGTGCGGCATCACCTCGATGCGGGCGATCTGGTCGTGATGGCGGACGCGCACCTGCCACAGGCCGAGCTGCATCAGGAAGTTTTCCGCTTCGTCGAGCTGATCGATTTTGTGCTTCTCGATGCGAGTGCCGTACGGGATGCGGGACGACAGGCAGGCGAAGGACGGCTTGTTCCAGGTCGGCAGGCCGAGCCGCTTCGACAGCTCCCGAATATCGTCTTTGGTGAGACCTGCCTCTTGCAGCGGACTGCGGACGCCTTGCTCCTTTTTCGCTTGCAGCCCCGGGCGGTAGTCGCCCAGGTCGTCCATATTGGAACCGTCTACAATATAGTCGTAGCCCTGTTCGGCGGTAATGCGCCGCAGATGCGAGTACAGACCCGTTTTGCAATGATAGCAGCGGTCCGGATTGTTCGCGACGAAATCGGCGTTATCGAGCTCCGATACCTCGGTTTTGATCAACTGGACGCCGATTTGTTCCGCGAGCGCCACGGCGGCGTCGAACTCCCTCGACGGGAACGTTTCCGACGCGGCGGTCACGGCCACGCAGCGATCGCCGAGCTCCTGGTGCGCGCGCTTGAGCACGAACGTGCTGTCCACGCCGCCGGAGAACGCTACCAAAATGCGGCCCATGCCGCGCAAGATGTCCCCTAACAAACGATCCTTCTGTTCCAAAGTCATGCTGTTGTCCATCGGTATTCCCCCCGTTTTCCGAAGCTGCAACTGTAACCCATCATATCACAAAATGAACGCGGAAGTGGAATGCCGATCAGTTCATGGTATAATGAAAAGAAGCTTGCGGCGAAATGATCCCGCGCACGCGCGCAGCGCCCGCAAGGCCGCGCGGCGCCGAAAGGATGAGACAGCATGGCCAGAACGATCGAACGAAAGCCCGAATGGCTGAAAATAGACCTCGTTTCCGGGGAAAAATTTGCGAATTTCAAAGAAATCAAAAGCATGATGCGCTCCAAAACGCTGCACACCGTGTGCGAAGAGGCGAAATGCCCGAACATTCACGAATGTTGGGCGAATCGGACGGCGACGTTCATGATTCTGGGCGACATTTGCACGAGGGCGTGCCGGTTTTGCGCGGTGAAGACGGGGCTTCCGACGGAGCTCGATCTCGCCGAGCCGGAGCGGGTCGCCGAAGCGGCGGAGCAGATGGGGCTGCGCCACTGCGTCGTGACGAGCGTGGCGCGCGACGACCTCGCGGACGGCGGCGCGTCGATTTTCGCGGGCACGATCCGCGCGATTCGGGAGCGCC
The DNA here is from genome assembly GCF_035645195.1 of Paenibacillus sp. Taxonomy (NCBI): domain Bacteria; kingdom Bacillati; phylum Bacillota; class Bacilli; order Caryophanales; family Paenibacillaceae; genus Paenibacillus; species Paenibacillus sp. The sequence continues at coordinate 78,860 of NZ_DASQNA010000014.1, forward strand.
TTCCGATGTGCGGCGTCGAAGTGCTCATTCCGGACTTCTTGGGCCGGGCCGAGTCGCTGTACACGGTGCTCGACGCGAAGCCGGACATTCTGAACCACAACGTGGAGACGGTGGAGCGGCTCAGCGACCGGGTGCGATCCAAGGCGAAATACCGCCGCTCGCTCGAGCTGCTGCAGCGCTCCAAGGAATACGCGCCGAACATTCGGACGAAGTCGTCGATCATGATCGGCGTCGGGGAGACGGTAGAAGAAATTTTGGCGACGATGGACGATCTTCGGGCCGTCGGATGCGATATTTTGACGATCGGACAATATTTGCAGCCTACGAAACAGCATTTGTACGTCGAAAAATATTACACGCCCGAAGAGTTCGCGATGTTGAAGGAAGAAGGCAAATCACGCGGCTTTGCGCACGTCGAGTCGGGACCGCTCGTCCGAAGCTCGTACCATGCGCACGAGCAGGTGGAGTCGGCGAGGGGGACGTAAGGTGATTTGGGTCGGCGGCAGAGCGTTCGAGTTGATTCAAGAGCATAAAGACGCATGGAAGCCGGAGGCGTTCAAGGAACGCTACAGCGAGGTCCTCGACCGCTACGATTATATCGTCGGCGATTGGGGTTACAACCAGCTGCGCCTCAAGGGGTTCTTCAAAGAGGGCAACAGCAAGGCGACGAAAGACAGCGTCATCGCGTCGCTGCAGGATTACCTGCAGGAGTACTGCAATTTCGGCTGCGCGTACTTCGTGTTAGAACGCCAGCCGGCGAAGGGACTCCCGCCGGAAGGGGCGGGACCGGAGGAACCGGCCGCTCCGGCGGAAGCCGAAGCGGCGCCGCCGAGCGAGGAAGCGGACGAGGCGGGCGCGAAGCGCATCGCGGGCGTCGCCGGGGGCATGGCGTTCAGCGACCGGAGACCGTATTCGTGGCGCGAGCATCAGTCGCCCGCTCGCTCGAGCCGCGCCGCGGAACGAGCCGCGGCCGCGGCCGAGCGGGAAGCCGAGCAAGCCGCACGCGCGGAAGCGCCGGGCGGCGGCCAGCGGCGGGACGGCGGCCCGGACCGCCGGGACGGACGGCCGTACGGCGGGCGTCCGCATGAGGGCAAAGCCCGCATCCACGGGGAGCGGCACGAGGACGGCCGCGGCGGCCCGCGCGGCGACCGCAAGCCGTACGGCGGCGCGTCCGAACAGCAGCGGGACCGCGGCGGCCACCGGCCGCAGCAAGGCGGCGGACCGGGCGGCGGCCGCAAATTCCCGAAAGGGCCGCGCCCGGAAGGCCAGAGCGGCGGACCGCCGCAGCACAAGGGCGGCCACCGCGGCGGGAAGCCGGAAGGCGGCGCGCCGCGGGAACAGCACGCGGGCGGCGGGCGCGGCGGGCAAGGCGGCCACGGGGGACATGGCGGCCCGCGCGATCGTCAGCCGCAGCATCACCACAGTCAACAGCGGCATCAGCCGAAACCGGCGCAGCCGTAAGCCGCGTCGGTTCAGCCGAAGCCATACAGAAAGCCCGGACCCTATGCGCCAGTCGGCGCGGAAGGGGACGGGCTTTTCGCGTCGGTCCGATTTTCCAGTAACGGAGGAGCGAACTTTCTCGATGCGCGTTCGTCTAATCAGTAGCCGAATTTGCCGGGATGCCTTGAGGGCTGCCTTGGACAAGAGCCGGCCTCGCGCCGGATCGCTGCTATTCGGTCGACGATAGACGAGATAGGAAGGTGTGCGAACGATGAACAACTGGATGCGCGCGGCGCTGGCGCTGACGCTGCTCGCCGCGGCGGGATGCGGAGGCGCGTACGGCGACGGATGGGGCGAGCCCAACGCGGAGCCGATCGATCGGCAGGAGGTGCGGCTCGACTTCGCGCCGGCGCCTGCGGATCGCGAGCCGGTGCGCGCCGGCGAACGGCTGGACGAAGACGCCGACATCGTCAAGGAACAGCCGGCTGCGGGCGGAACAGTGCAGTTTTACGTCAAAGCGGACGAAGCCGAGCATGTCTACGCCGCCTTCCGAACGCCGCAAGGTTTCTTCGATTTGGGGGCGATCGGCGGCCGGCAGCCCCTCTGGGACGACGAAACGCTCTTCGCGGCGGAAGTCGAGGCGGGCGGAACGAAGCTGCTGCGGACGAAAGGCGTGTACGGCGCGAACGCGCCGGTGCAGCGCTATTTCGCCGTCGCGGACGGGACCGTCGTTTCGGCGCTCCGCATCGACGTCGGCCACGCCGACGAGGTGGATCTGGACGGCGACGGCGCGGCGGAAATCGTCGCCTCGCACGGCGCCCCGATATCTACGTATATTTACAAACGCGAGAACGGGAGCTTCCTCGTCGCAAACCTTAACGATGCGCTGCGGGCGGAATCCGTTCGATACGTCGGCGGCGGGACGTTCGAGGCGTCGGTCGCGGGCGATCCGAAGGCGGCGCGGTACGTATACGCTGGGGGCGCGCTGCGGCCGGCGGAATGACGCGGCGGTGCGCGCCGGCCCCGCCCCGCGAAACGAACCCCTTCCGTGACGGAAGGGGTTCGTTTCGTGCGTATACATTGCCGCGCCGGCTTGTCCGCTACGGCTGGCCGCCGTCCTGGATGAACGCCTCCCGCACGCGGTTCCAAAACGGGAACGGGCGGTAGCGGGCGAACGTCACCTTCTGTTCGGACACGGAGCCGCGCACCGAGACGACGGATTCGTACGGAATCGCCAGGTGGTCCACCGTAATGAGCAGCTTCTGCTTTTTGACCGGAAAAATGTCGCAGTGATGATGCTTCGGGAGTACGAGCGAAGAGCCGAGCGTCCGGTAAACGCGGTTGTTGATCGACGCGATTTCGGCGATTTGCAGCGCCTCCAGCGAAGGGTGCAGCAGCGCTCCGTTCAAGCTCTTGTTGTACGCGGTGCTCCCGGAAGGAGTAGAAATGCAGATGCCGTCGCCGCGGAACGTCTCGAACGGCATGTCGTTGATGTTCAGCTGGGCGACCAGCGTCGCGTCCGCCCCCTTCAACGTAAATTCGTTGAGAGCCAGATACGATTCGGAACCGGCGTCCGAGACGATTTCGATTTTCAGCAGCGGATATTTCACGACGCGGTCCTTCAGACCGCCGCCGTCCGCCATGAGCCGAACGAGCTCGGACACTTCGTTCGGTTTCCAATCCGCGTAAAATCCCAAATGGCCCGTATGGATGCCGACGAACGCGATCCGGTCGAGCCTCTCCCGGTACCGGTGAAACGCGTGAAGCATCGTGCCGTCGCCGCCGATCGACAGGACGACGTCCGGCCGTTCGTCGTCGCGGACGAGGCCCCGCTCCTTCGCGAGCTGCTCGAAAGTTTCGGCCAATTCGCGGGACACCTGGTCGCCGCGATCCAACAAGGAATAATTCAAGGCGCACCTCCAACGTGACGCGAGAAAGACGTGCCCGCGCGCGGCGGGCCGAGTTGTATCTCCATCATATCGGAAGCGGCGGCGGAACTCAACGGATGCGAAACTGAACGGATGCGAAACTCAACGGATGCGGAACGCGAAGCGGAGCGCGAGCCAGACGGCGTACGCGGCCGGCAGCAAGACGAGCACGGCGGCGAACAGCAGGGCGGCCGACGGCAGGTACGTCTGCGCCGCGGTCCAGCCGCCCGGCTCGGCTGCAGCGGCCCAAGCGGGCGCGGCGCCGCCGCGGGGACCGAGCGCGGGCCAGGCGAAGTACGCGATCGCGGCGGAGAGGACGCCCTGCGCCGCTTTCGCCGCGGCGTACGGCGCGTACCGGACGGGCATGTGCGAGACGAGGCTCATAATTTGCGCATGGACGGACAACCCGGCCCAAGACAAGCCGAACGCGGCGACGACGACTTGGGCGTGCAGCGGCACGCCGGACGACGGCTGACCGGCCGCCTTCGCGCCGAGCGTCACCTCGAACAGGCCGTTCACGACGGCGGCGGACAGCGGCGCGGGAATCGAGAACAAGCCGAGCAGCGCCGATGCGGCGTGCTGCAGCGCGGTGACGACGCGGGCTTCGGCGAGCACTTCGATGACGACCGAGAAAAAGACGACGAGGCCGCCGACGACGATGACGAGCCGCAGCGCGGAGCGGACGCCGTCCAGCAGCAAATGGCCGAACGCGCGTCCGTCGGCGAGCCTCGCGCGGTGCATCGCCGCGAACGCGCGGACGAGCAGCGGGCGAGCGTCCGCCGTCTTCGCCGGCCGTTCCGGGGCGTCGTCCCCGCCGCGCAGCCGCAGCCGCAGCAGCAGCCCGAGCAGCACCGCGCCGCCGTAATGCGACAGCGCCAAGATCGGGGCGAGGCGCACGTCGTGGAAAAAGCCGACGGCGACGGCGCCGATCAGAAAAATCGGGTCGGCCGTCGTCGTGAACGCCACGAGGCGCTCGCTTTCGCTGCGGTTCACGAGGCCGGAGTCCCACAGCTGGGCGGTCAGCCGCGCGCCGACGGGATAGCCCGAGGCGAAGCCCATCGCCATGACGAAGCCGCCCGGACCCGGCAGGCGGAACAGCGGCCGCATCATCGGGTCGAGCAGCGTGCCGAAGAAATGGACGATGCCGAAGCCGAGCATCAGCTCCGAGACGACGAGGAACGGAAACAGCGACGGGAACAGGACGTCCCACCAGATGGCGACGCCCTTCAGCCCCGCGCGGAAGCTCTCTTGCGGGAACGCGGCGATCAACGCCAGCACGACGGCGGCCGCCGCCGCCGGGAACAGCATCGAACGAAGCACCGCGGCGTCGGAACGCGACGACGATTCGGTGCGGGAGCGGATCGAATTCATGCGCAAACGGCTCACCTCCGTACCACCAATATATGCGGACAACCGTTCGCCGATGCCCTGCGCAAAATGCGGCCGCAGGCGAAATATGCCGTGATTTCCGGGGCGCTCCATGGTATAATGGACCTAGAAAATTCGCCATGATGGGGAGTGGTTCGCATGACCGCTGTCGTAGCCGGCATGATCGCTTGCCTTTTCATCTGGGTTATCAGGGAAGCGCTGAAGGAACCATCCGAAGACGAATACAAACATGAATGGCAGAGCAGAAGCTGACCGAACGGAGGTTGTCGATTGGACCCGCTGTACCAAACCGGAGTGGTCTGCGTGCACTGCAAGGCGGAGTTTCGCACCTCCCGCGTCAGACCGAGCTTTAAGAAGGCGATAAAGACCGACACGGATTTTTGCTTGTACTTCCGGGAGGACAGCGAGAACCCTGAGTTTTACGTCGTTCGCGTATGCCCGTATTGCGGCTTCGCTTCGACGGAAAACTTCGCGCAATCGCTGAACGACAAGCAGCGGCTGGCGTTCAAGGAGAAAGTGGCCTCTACGTGGACGATGAAGGATTTCGGCGGCAAGCGGACGCTCGCCGACGCGATGCACGTCTACAAGCTGGCGCTCCTCACGGCGCAAATTATCGGGGAGCGCCCGCGCGTCTTGTCGGGCATTCTCCATCACATCGCATGGCTGTACAGGTATCAAGGCGACGAAGAAGGGGAACGGCGGTTTCTGGAATACGCGCTTGCGGAATACGTCAGAGTGTACGAAACCGAAGGCGCGGAGGCGAACGGAGCGCGGCTCATGTTCTTGATCGGGGAGCTGCACCGGCGGTTGAAGCGGTATTCGGACGCGGTGAAGTGGTTTTCCCGCGTCATCAACGACAAGCGGATCATGGACGCGGGAATGATTCGGGCGTGCCGGGACGGTTGGGCGAGCGTCCGCGAGGAGATGGCGGCCGCCAAGCTGGACGTTCCGGAAGAATGGAGTCAGAGCGCAGGGAAGTAATTACTCTTCCTTGCGCTCTTCTTTCGTTTCTTCGGCGGTTCCGCCGGCTTCTTCCTTGGCGAGCTCGGCGAGCTTCGCGAGCAAAATATGCTGCGGCATATGCATCAGATGTTCCAAGGGCACTTTCAGCTTAGCCGCGAGCTTAACGGCCGTTTCGGGGGAAATTTGCAGCGGACGCAATCGTACCATTCCTTTCCCAGGCATGATATAGTTAGCATTAGCTTACTATTTGACCGCTGTATTTTCAATTCATCTTAAGGAGCAGGGTCTTTCATGACGACACCGAACCGACGTCCCGATACGTGGGACATGGATGCGATTTTTCGGGGAGGCAGCGAATCCGAAGCGTTCGCGGCGTTCCTCGCGGAGCTGGAGCGGGACATCGCCCGCTTCGGCGACGCGCTGGCGGAAGCGGCCGGCGCCGGAGCCGGCGCGGAGACGCTGGAGCGGAACGTCGAGGAACTGCAGTCGCTGCAGGCGCGGCTGATCGAGGCGGAGGCGTTCGCCAGCTGTCTCGCTTCGGCGGACCAGAAGGATAAGAAGGCGGTGTCGCTCGGCTCGAGCATCCGTTCGCTCGCCGCCGCGTTCGAATCGCACCTGACGCGGTTCGACCGCGCGCTCGCCGAGGTGCCGGACGCGCAGTGGGACGAGTGGCTCCGGCGCCCCGCGCTCGCGCCGGTCGCGTTCCCGCTCGACGAGCGGCGCCGGCTGGCAGCCGAGAAGCTGAGCCCGGAGATGGAGTCGCTGCTGAACGATCTCGCCGTCGACGGCTACCACGGCTGGTCGGAGCTGTACGATACGACGGTCGGGCTCGTCGAAGTGCCTTACGAGGAAGACGGCCGCACGACGATGCTGTCCGCGGGCCAAGCGTTCAACAAGCTGCATCACCCGAGCAAAGCGGTGCGCGACGCTACGTTCGGCGCTTGGGAGAACGCGTGGGAGAAGCATGCGGATTACTGCGCGCAAGCGCTGAACCATCTGGGCGGCTTCCGCCTCCAAACGTATAAGCACCGCGGCTGGGATTCCGTGCTCAAGGAGCCGCTCGACATGAACCGGATGTCCCCGGAGACGCTCGAGAGCATGTGGAGCGCGATCGAACGCAACCGGTCGTTCCTGCTCGATTATTTCAAGAAGAAGGCGGAGCTGCTCGGCGTCGAAAAGCTCGGCTGGACCGACCTCGACGCGCCGATCGGGAGCGCCGTCGCCAAGGTGAGCTACGATGACGGGGCCGACCTGATTATCGACCAGTTCCGCAAATTCGGCCCGAAGCTCGCGGCGTTTGCCGAGAAAGCGTTCGCGGACCGCTGGATCGAGGCGGAAGACCGCGGCAACAAGCGACCGGGCGGCTTCTGCACCTCGTTCCCGCTGACGAAGCAGTCGCGTATATTCATGACGTACGAAGGGACGATGGGCAACGTGTCGACGCTCGCGCACGAGCTCGGCCACGGCTTCCATACGCAGGTGATGTTCGATCAGCCGCAGCTGACGCAAAATTACGCGATGGGCGTCGCGGAGACGGCGTCGACGTTCGCGGAGATGATCGTGTCGGACGCGATCATCCGGGAAGCGAGCGACCGCGAAACGAAGCTCGCCCTGCTGGACGACAAAATCCAGCGGACGGTCGCCTTCCTCATGAACATTCACGCCCGGTTTTTGTTCGAGACCGCCTTTTACGAGGAACGGAAACGGGGACCCGTCGCCGCGGAGCGCCTCAACGCGCTCATGCTCGACGCGCAGCGCCGCGCGCATCACGACGCGCTCGCGTCCTACCATCCGCATTTCTGGGCGTCGAAGCTGCATTTTTACATTACCGAGGTTCCGTTCTACAATTTCCCGTACACGTTCGGGTATTTGTTCAGCGCGGGCATTTACGCGACGGCGGCGGCCGAGGGCGCCGGGTTCGAGGACCGGTACATTTCCTTGCTGCAGGATACGGGACGCATGAGCGTCGAGGCGCTTGCGTCGAAGCATCTCGGCGTCGATTTGACGAAGCCCGAGTTTTGGGAGCGGTCCGTCGCGCTGACGAAGAAGGACGTCGACGCGTTCTTAGCTTTGTAAGAAAAGCAGGCGTTTGCCGGAGGTGAACGGGATGGAGCTGCAAAATTGTTCTCGCTGCGGAACGTTGTTTTTACGGCGGAAATCGCCGTACTGCGCGGAGTGCATGAAATGGTTCGCCGAAACGTACGGGGCCATCCGAGACTATTTGCGAACTCATCCGAACCGTACGCTGTGGGATGTGCACGTCGATTTGGATTTGCCGCTGCCGACCGTGCAGCAGGTGATCAAACAGATGGAGGAACAAGAAAAAAAGTGACTATGGTTTCATAGTCACTTTCTTCCGTAAGTATTGAGCAGAGTGGTCGGTCGGGCAAGCGCCGATTAGCGGCGGAATTGGCCCGCGAGCGACTGTTCAGCGATTTGAACGAGTCGACGGGTGATGTGTCCCCCGATCGCACCGGTGTCACGAGTAGCCATGTAGCCGTAGTAGCCGTCTTCAGGAATCTTGATGCCGAGTTCCTGAGCGACTTCGTACTTCAGTTGCTCCAGGGCTTGGGAAGCTTGAGGCACGACCAAGTCGTTCGAGTTGTTGGAACCTGTACCCATGAGTGATCACCTCCTCTTGGTAGTGTAGTATGAACAAAAACAAGTAATATACGCATGAAAAAGATTGGTAATTTTTAGACGGAAGGGAGAAAGCGCATCGTGTTCGAGATTCGGTACGAAGGGCTGTCGCTGAACGCGGAGCTGCAGATCGTGCAGGCGGACGTGACGGTCGTCGCCGAAGGCGAATCGATCGTCGAGGAGCCGCTGTGCATCGACGTCGGGCTGCCCTCTCTTCTTAGGAGCGGCCTCGAGGACGTCGCGCCCGACCGGTTCGCCGACGCGGCGGTCGAATGGGCGCGCATGCCGTTCTTCGTGTGCGGCTGCGGCGATCCGGAATGCCGCGCCGTGTCGATCGCGGTGCGGCGCGAAGGGGACGACGTCGTTTGGACGGAGCTCGAGCAATCGTCGTCCGGCGAGCGGAAGGTGGGCGAATATCGCATTCCTTCGGAATCGTACCGGCGCGCGCTCCTTCGGCTCGGCGAGCAGTTTCTCGCGTTCGTCGAGCCGCTCGACTACCGGCCGCTCCAGCCGGAGACGGTGCCTCTCGTGCGGGAGTGGACGGCGAAGCTGCGCGGCTCGCTGGCGGAAAAGTAAAGCCGGGCGCCCCTTGTGCGGGCGGCGAGGTTTCTGTATAATATGGAAAAATTGTTGATCGATGACGGGAACAAGTACCATGGCGCCGCTCAGGCGCAGAGAGCCGGCGGGAAGCTGCGAAGCCGGACCTGGGACGCGATGGGAATGGATCCCCGAGAACGAAACCGAACGCCGCGCCTGACGCAGGACGCGAGCGCTAGGGGACGCGGCCGGCTCCCGATATCGAGCTTGGAAGGCTGAACGGCGCCCGTTCGTTACTTAAGGGGCAGTCCGCTTCGGCGAAAAAGGGTGGCACCACGGCTCTCGTCCCTTGCGGACGGGGGCCTTTTTGCGTGTCCGCCGACATCGCGCGAATTACCGACATTTCGAGGAGGACGAAAACAATGACGAAACAAAAACGCGTATTATCCGGAATTCAGCCGAGCGGCTTGATGACGATCGGCAATTACATCGGCGCGATCCGGCAGTTCGTCGCCATGCAGCACGATTACGACAGCTATTTCATGATCGTCGACATGCACGCGATCACGGTCCCGCAAGATCCCGAGAAGCTTCGCGAGCAGACGGAATCGCTCGCCGCGGTGTATCTCGCTTGCGGCATCGACCCGGAGAAGGCGACGCTGTTCCTGCAGTCGCAGGTGCGGGCGCACGCGATGCTCGGCTGGATGATGACGACGCTCACGTACATGGGCGAGCTGGAGCGCATGACCCAATTCAAAGACAAGTCGGCCGGCAAAGAATCGATCGGCACGGGCTTGTTCGTATACCCGTCCTTGATGGCCGCCGACATTTTGCTCTACGATTCGGATTTAGTTCCGGTAGGGGACGATCAGACGCAGCATCTCGAGCTGACGCGCGATCTCGCGCACCGGTTCAATCAGCGCTACGGCGACACGTTCGTCGTGCCGGAGGGGCATTTCACGGAAGTGGGCGCGCGCATCATGTCGCTCGTCGACGGCACGAAAAAGATGAGCAAAAGCGATCCGAACCCGAACGCGTTCATTTCGCTGCTCGACGAGCCGGACGTCATTCGGAAAAAGGTGAGCCGCGCGACGACGGATTCCGGGCGGGAAATCGTGTTCGACCGCGAGAACAAGCCGGAAGTGAGCAATTTGCTCGAAATTTTGTCGGCGTTCTCGGGCCAGTCGATCAAGGCGCTGGAGGCGCAATACGAGGGGCAAGGCTACGGGGCGTTCAAGAAGGACGTCGCGGAAGCGATCGTGGCGACGCTTGCGCCGATTCAAGAGCGGTACCGCGACATTCGCGCTTCCGGCGAGCTGCACGACGTCTTGAAGCGCGGGGCGGAGAAGGCGTCCGTCGTCGCCGAAGCGACGCTCCGGCGGGCGATGGAACGGATGGGCTTCGTGCAGCCGTAACGTCCTTGCGGCCTACTTGCGCGTAAGGCGCCGCTTGAGCGCCATGCCGCAGCCGGTGACGGCGAAGCTCGCCAGCACGAAAAACAGCGCCCAGCCGGGCCGGAAATAACTGAGCGACGCTCCGGCCGCGATCAGGCATAGAAGGCTCGCCAAAGCGAAGGCGAGCGAAAGCGGTTTGTTCACGGGACATCACCTGCCTGCTGCCGACGGCAGCGAATGTGGGGGAGCGCCCTGCAGCTTGCGTTCGAGCTTCTCTTCGCTGATCCAGCCGACGTAGCTGAACACGGGCTCCTTATTAGCATTGTACTTCACTACGGCTAGGAATGGGTACTGTTTTCGGTGCTGGTACCGCGCGTCGACCCAGCGGACGATCGTGTAGGAGCCGCGCTTTTCCTCTTGCGGACACGGGTGGGAGCTGAACGACAGGAACGCCGCGACGGCGGGATGCCGTCTGGACGCTTCGATCAAGGGGGACGTTTCGCAGACATACTTGTCCGTCCACTGCAGCGCGCCTCGCCGAAGCGTGCCGATCGCGTAATCGCCTTCGCGGTTTTTCCGCACGATGTTCCATACGCTCCAGTTCACCGTAGGAATGGCGGTGTACGCGTCGCCTTCCCGGTGAGACGGATCGAGCGCCGGCAGCGAACGCTCCGCCTTCCAATGGACGTACGAGCGCCAGCCGTAATAGACGGCGAGGAGCGCATACAAGCCGGGGAACAACGCGGCGGGCGGAACCGCGCCCAGCGCCCACAGCGCGAACGCGATCGCGTGCGAGCCGAGGATGAACGGATCGAAGATGTGGATGATGTGCCAGGCGATCCATTTCCGCGTCACCGGGCGGAACGCTTGCGTGCCGTACGTATTGAAGATGTCCGTTCCGACGTGCAGGACGACGGCGACGAACACCCACAGGACCAGCGTGCCGAGCGGAACGGCCGAGAAGGCGAGCTTGAGCGCGCCGGCGATGAGCGCCGTCCAGACGAACCATGCGGGAATTGAATGGGACATGCCGCGGTGATGGCGAACGTACAGTTCGTTGCCGCGAAAGCGAATCAGCGTGTCGGCGTCTGGCGCCTGCGATCCGGCGACCGTGCCGATCATGACGGCCAGGGCGGTCGTTGAGTCCGAGGCGACGGCGGGATCGACGAAGGACAGCCCCGCGAGGCCGAAGCCGAACGCGAAATGTGTAGCGGTGTCCATAAACGGCTACCTCCCTTGGATGTTCGACGGACCGGGTCCGTGCGCGGACTATAGTTTCAACCAAAAGGAGCCTCCCCATGCGGGAAGGCTCCTTCCATATCAGCGCCCCGTGCCGGCGGCCGCGCCGGGCGTGAATCCCGGATACTCGTAGTTGAGCTCTTCGTCGAACGTGACGTAATCGAGATTCACCATCAGCAGCAGGTAGCGCATGCCGGTCGCAAGGTCGCTGATAATGATATGATCCCGTCCGGCCGCTTCAAGCCGCCCGCGGAACACTTTGGCGTTCCATTCACGGTTGTTTTCGAACGTCATGTACACGGTGGCCGTCTTGCCGAGGTTCAGGCGCAAAATGTTCTCGATATACGACTCTTCGAAAACGGGCTGCGCGCCCCCCGCCGGCGTCGCGCCCGGAATCGGGCCGCCGATCGGCATTTGCGCGCTCGGGAACGCTGCTCCGGGAGCGCCTGCGCCGGGCTGCGCGGCCGGGAAAGCGGGCGCAGGCTGAGCGGGCGAGAAAGAAGGCGCAGGCTGCGCGGCCGGGAACGACGGAGCCTGCTGCGCGCCGGGAAACGACGGAGCGGCGCCTTGCATGCCGGGATAAAGCTGACGGTACATCATTAGATAATACACGTTCCTTTCGTAATAAAATTCGAATTAGTACGTTCCGTACACGCGCGGGCAGTTCGCGCCGGTCGGAGCGAAGAAGCAGTGGGCTTTGTAGCGCCCGGTGTTCGGTTGGTTGTACCATTGCCCGGGGCAGGCGCCTGCGGGCTTGAAAAACCAGAGGGAATTCGACGCGGGATGCTGCCGTTCCCCGTTGATGACTCTCCGGGCGAGGCGAATATCCTTTTCCCGGGCACGCTGATAAAAGTATCCTTTGATCGTCGCCTCGAAGCCGCCGGGCCGCTGGAACACCATGTCGCGGACGCTCCGGATTTGTTTGAAATCCAGGCAATCGCCCCGCACGCGGTTAACGCCGACGTTGCCGACCATGAGCATGCCGAGCTCGCCTTCGCCCTCGGCTTCCGCGCGCATCAGTCTAGCGAGCAGCTTGACGTCCTCGGTCGACGTTTTGATGACTGGCATCGTTCGATTCTCACATCCTTCGGGGGTCGGTTCGGTTGGCAGCGGAAACTACCGGTTTATACTATTAGGCCGGCGCCCTGCGCGTGCGTGTCTCTTCCGCCGCAAAAACCGACAAATTCATGAACGGGAGCGCGAATCGTTGCGAAAGCGAGGAGGCTCCGGTATGATAAAAAATGATTCGATTCAAGGAGGATGGCCTAGACGTGGATAAACCGCTACCATACGATGCTTCGGCCTCCCGCACGGAGGAGACCGCCGGATCGGCTTCCCGCGCCTCCTGGAGAGATTTTTTCGTTCTAGCCAAACCTCGGATGATCGCAACCAATCTGATCACCGCGTTCGGCGGCTTCTGGGTCGCTTCGAAGTGGAGCATCGATTGGTTTCTGCTGTTCATGATGCTGGTCGGCTCGGCGCTTATTATGGGCTCGGGCTGCGTGTTGAACAACGTGCTGGACCGCGAACGCGACCGGTTGATGGAGCGGACGCAGAAGCGCGCCATTCCGACGGGAACGATCTCGACCCGGGCCGCGGTTCTATACGCTGCCGTGCTTGGACTCTTCGGGCTGGCGGTATTGTATTTCTTCGTAAATCCGTTGACGGCATTGCTCGGCGTCATCGGCCATATCGCGTACGTCGTCATCTACACGTATTGGCTGAAGCCGACGTCGACATGGAGCACGTCCGTCGGCGGCATCGCCGGCGCCGTGCCTCCGGTCATCGGATATTGCGCCGTGTCGGAGACGGTGGACATGGGCGCGATTTTGCTGTTCGGCTTGCTGTTCTTCTGGCAGCCGCCGCATTTCTGGGCGCTCGGCATCCGCAAGCGCGAGGAGTACCGCAAGGCGGGCTACCCGCTGCTGCCCGTCGTGAAGGGCGTGCTCCGCACGAAGTGGCAGATGGTGCCGTATTTGATCGCGCTGTATCCGACGACCGTGCTTCTGTACACGATGGAATACGTGGGCATCGTGTTTTTGATCGGCGCCCTGCTGCTGCTCACGGCTTGGACGTGGCAGTGCGTGTCCGGGCTGTTTACGAAGGACGATAACGCTTGGGCGCTGCGCGCATTCAAGTATTCGCTCTATTATTTGACGTTCGTGTTCGTGCTCATGATCGCGGATACGGCGCGCCTCGCGGCGTAAGAGGAGGTCGGACGGTGGAAGCGCTGAAGAAAAATTGGTACAAGGTTACGATGATGGCGGTGTCGGTCGTGCTGCTGGCTGCGATCGCGTACGTATACTTCGGGAACAAGGACGAAGGGCCGCCGTTCCAAAACTTAGGCCCGGCATCGCCGTTCACGCTGACGGATACGACCGGGGAACAGGTCATGATGGAGGCGTCGTACGGCAAAGTGAAGCTGCTGTACTTCTTCTTCGCCAACTGCCCGGACGTCTGCCCGCCGACGAGCCATATGCTGTCGCGCGTGCAGGACCGGCTGAAAGAGGAAGGCGTGTTCGGCACCGACGCGTTCATCTACCAAGTGACGATCGATCCGGAGCGGGACACGGCCGAAAACCTCGCGAAGTACGCGTCGAACATGAACGCCGATGCCGCGGGCTGGAAATTCCTCAGGGGTTCGGTCGAGGAGACGAAAGAGATCGCCGGCGACTACGGCATTATGTACCAAGAGGACGAGCAGACCGGATTTTTCATTCATTCGAACACGGTGATTTTGATCGATGAAGATAATCAAATCCGCAAGCGGTACAACGCGGACGATTTGGACGACGAATTGATCGCGAAGGACGTCAAGCGTCTGCTCAAGAGCTAACTTACGGTCTAGCGCATTACGCAAAAGGGTCGGGTTCGGGATACACGATGTATTCCTCGAGCCCGGCCTTTTCCAATTGTCGGATCAAGTGCTCGTCGGGCGTCCCTTCGACGCCGGCGTAGCCCGCTTTCGTGTATAGCTGCTCCGCGTCGGGAAACAGCTCGGACAGCATGGCGCGAATTCGTTTGCCCGAAGCGTCGTTGTCCGTGTAAATGTAAACGGCCCGGTCGCCGACCTTTTTGACGATTTGCTGCAGCTGTTTCGTCCCGGGCGTTCCGAACGTGCACAAGATCGGCACGTCGCTCGAGAGCAGCCGGGCGAGCCGGCTGCGGTCGTTCTTGCCTTCTACGATTATCACGAAATCCATGGCAGCCTCCGATGCTTCGACATGAGTTTCCACAGGGATTCTTGTTTTCATTGTAACCATTCCCCGGGAAATGTCGAATCGGCGGCCGTTTTATTTGGCTTCGGCGATCGTCCGGTTGCGGAACGGGGTCGGCAGAAGCGCTAAGGCGAACATCAAGACGACGAAGGCGATATAGAACGGCGAAATCAGCTCCCGCGTTTGGCCGGCGACGATCGGGCCGAAAAACGCGCCGAGCGAGAACGCGATCGACAGCACCGAGAAGACGCGTCCGTACCGGCCTTCGTCGGTAACGGAGGCGAGCAGCGCGGCGAGCGCCGGGAAGACGACGCCTTTGCACATGCCGACGAGCAGCAGCGAGACCGCCAGCGGCAGCGGCCAGTCCACGGCGAGGCCGAAGAAGACGAGCGACAGCGCGAGCGTCCCGAACGCCGTGCGCAGCAGCGGCGATACGTGATTCAGAAACACCATGGCGAGCGTAATGAGGGCGCCGACGCTGACGACGGAAAACAGCATGCCGGTGTGCATCACCGACGTTTGCGCTTCGGAGTGCAGCGGCAGTTCGAAAAACAAAATGCCCTGCGAGCAGGACAGCGCGAGCGGCACGCCGTAGACGAGCCAGGGGAGCTTGCCCGCTCCGTTCGGCGCCGAAGGCGCCTTCTCGGATGCCGTCTCGGTCTGGGCGGCCGCGGCGTCCGTTTCGCCGGACTTCGCTTCCTTCACGCCCCAAATCGCGAGGATGCCGGTAACAATGAGGCCCCAGCCGAGGGCGGCGAAGGCGGCGGTGAAGCCGAACTTCGCGACGAGCAGCGCGCCCGCCGCCGGGGAAACGACCGAAGCGAGCGTATGTACGAGGCCGTTGCCGGACATGAGCTTGCTCTGATGCACGCGGTCTCGGGCCAGCTTCGCGAGCAGGGCGAGGCAGGCGGGCGACAAGAACGCGAGCGCGAAGCCGCTGACGGAGCGGACGGCGAGCAGCTGCCAAGGGTCGGTGACGCGGGATTGCAGCAGCAGCAGGACGCCGGCGGCGACGAGGCTGAGGACGATGAACGGCTTGCTGCCGTACCGGTCGACGCTGTATCCGGCGAGCACGTTGCCCGGCAAATGCGTGAGCGAATAGATGCCCATGATAAAACCGATGAACGACGGCGCCGCGCCGAGCGAGATCGCGAACGGCGTCAGCATCGGGTATTGCGCATGCAAATCGAAAAACGCTACGAAAATAAATAAGTACAGCCACATGACCGTTTTCATTGCGAGACCCTCCCTATCTTGCCGGCCGGCGGGCGACGACGCGCGCCGGAGGTTGTCTTTCTCCTACTTCTATGGATTGGCGGGGCAACCTAGACCAAAATGATGTATAATGGCGTTAGACATTCATCATGGCGCAAGGCACGCAGATGGAGGTATCGATAGTGACCGAGCAATGGATAGCGTTCGTTCAGGAGAAGTGGTGGATCGTGCTGGCCGCGGTCGTCGCGCTCGCGGTCGTCGTCAGCGTCGTCAAGACGGTCATCAAATGGGTGCTGATCGCCGCCATCGTGGGCGCCGTCGTCCTGTACGGAGCGAACTACAAGGAAGAGCTGACGGCCGTCGGCGACCAGCTGCTCGTCGGCGCGAAGGAGCAGGCGATTGAAGCGTTCGTTGCGCAGACGCTCAACGCCGATTACGAAGCGAAGAGCGACGGAACGTTCGTCGTATCGACCGAGTCCGTTCGCGTCGAGGGCAAAGAAGGCTCCGACGAAGTGACGCTGTATTGGAACGGCGTGAAGGTCGGCACGTTCCAAATCGACGCCACGATCCAAGCGGCGCTGGAGCAAGCGAAGAACAGCAAGTAAATGAAATGTGCCGCGGAAGGATCCAAGCAAGCAAGACGCTGGAAAGGAGAGCGAAATGAATCGACTGCACCAAGACGGCGACGCGCAGAAGAACGAGCTGCAGCGACGGCGTCAGTTTACGTTTCGGATTAACGTCTTTTTCTTTCTCGTATTTTTTCTGTTTTCCGTCCTGATCGTGAAGCTGGCCGTCGTTCAATTCGTCGAAGGCAAGACGCTGTCCATGCAGGAGTCTAGCCAAACGACGCGAACGATTCACATTCCGCCGATCCGGGGCAATATTTACGACCGGAACGGGTATCCGATCGCGTATTCGACGTCGACGCAGTCGGCGTATTACCGGATGGAGCCCGGGCAGACGCTGGAGCATCACAAGGAGCTCGCCGGCAAATTGGCGGACTTGTTCGCCAAATACGGCGATTACGGGAATGAACCGCCGCCGACGGTCGAAGAAGTGTTCGAGGCGATGGACGTCGGCTACGAGTGGAACGGCGAAACGAAAACGATGATGAACTACCGTTACGAGCCGCGGCGCGTGAAGATGGGGCTGACGCAGGAAGAGATCGCCTTCTTGATGGCGCACCCCGATCAGTTCCCCGGCATCGAGGTGACGGAGGAAAGCGTCCGCCATTACGACGCCAACACGATCGCGGTCCATCTCGTCGGCTACCTGAAGTCGTTCAGCAGCACGACAAACCTCAAGGCGCAATATTTAAACTTCTACAAAGACGAGCAGAACACGGACGGCTATTTGCGCACGGAGCTCGTCGGCTTCGACGGCCTAGAGTTCCTGTACCAAAGCACGCTCCGAGGCAAAAGCGGGGAGCGACGTTACCCGGTCAACAGCCGGGACCAGATCGTCGGTCCCGTCACGACGATCCCGCCGACCAAAGGGAACAATCTCGTGCTGACGCTGGACAAAGACGTGCAGCTGACGGCGGAGCAGGCGATCATGGATCAGCTCGCTTACATGAAGTCGGCCACCGGGAAATATCCCGCGATGGGCAAAAACGCGCTCGCGGGGTACGCCGTCGCGATGGAGGTCGATACGGGCAACGTCGTCGCCATGGCGTCGATGCCGGATTACGATCCTAACGTCTGGGCCGGTTCGGTAATGCCTGAATCAGTGTTCAAACGAATCGAACCGTTCTACCAGAACGGGACGATCAAGACGGTATACCCGGACGTGCCGGAAGGCGAAAACCGTGCGAAATATCCTTCCTCGATCGTACCGCTCGGCTCGACGTTGAAGCCGCTCACCGTGTTGATCGGGTTGAACGAAGGCTTCTACGGCCCGAACGACCGGTATCGGGATACAGGAAGGTTCTATTACGGCCGGAACGATTCCGCGTCGATCGGCAACTCCGAAGGCCACGCGTACGGCAATATTACGCCGGCGGATTCGATTCGGGTGTCTTCCAACACGTTCATGGCGGCGATGGTCGGCGAGAAGCTGTACGAAAAGTACGGCGGCGAAAACGGCGGGCCGATCGACGTATGGGACGAATACATGAAGAAATTCGGTCTCGGGGTATCGACGGAGAGCGGCCTGCCTTCGGAAATCGCGGGCGTGCTCGACTACAACAGCAAAGAGACGCGGGGCAGCGTTCAGAATGCGATGGTCATGGCGTCGTTCGGGCAGCAAGCCCGCTACACGACGCTGCAGCTCGCGCAATATACCGCGATGCTGGCGAACCGCGGGAAGCGGCTCAAGCCGAATTTCGTCGAGCGGATTACCGACTTCGAAGGCCGCACGGTCGAGAAGATCGGTCCGGTCGTGCTCAACGAAGAGACGTACGCCGACGAGCATTGGGACGTCGTGCACAGCGGCATGCGGCAAGTCACGAAAAACAGCGTGCTTAGCCAATGGTTCGGCCATCTGCCGTTCGAAGTCGCATCCAAAACGGGTACCTCGCAGCAGGACACGGCAGCGGGCAAGATCGAGAACTCCGTATTCGTCGCGTTCGCTCCTGCCGACAACCCGAAGCTCGCCGTCGCGGTCGTCGTGCCGTGGGGCGGTTACGGCGCATGGGGCGCCGCGCCGATCGCGGCGAAAATTTTCGAAGCGTATTTCGATTACGTAGGCTTCGACGGCAAGCCGGCGCGGACCGTCTCCGGAACGCCGGCGGACCCGGAAGCTCAGCCGGCTGCGGCAGACGCGCAGGCCGAGGCGGCAGCGGAAACGGAATCGGAAACGACTGCACAATAAGCAAGCCCGACAACCGAATGCAATAACGCGGATTCCCCGTTCCTTTTGCCGAAAGCGGCGAAAGGAGCGGGTTTTTTCTTGTTTCAAATGTTGCACTAGTGCAAAACATTTGTATAATATAAAGAAAGAGTAATTAGTACAACACTTATAACCATATAAAACAATTAGGCGGAAAAACAACATTAGTGGCATGAGCCACAAAGCGAGGAGCGGATCGGAAATGAACATGGGGAAAACCGAAAGATCGCGCGCGGCGACGTGGAGGAAGTCGATGCTCGCGGCGGGGATCGCTCTGCTGGCCGCAGCTGGCATCGCCGGCTGCGGAGCGGAACGAACGGCAGGCGATGCGGACGGCAAAGTGCGGGTCACGACGACGATCGGGCAAATTACCGACTTGGTCGAACGAATCGGCGGGGAGCATGTCGAGGTGGCGGGCATTATGCCTTCCGGCGTCGATCCGCATTTGTATAAAGCGACGCAGGGCGATATCGCGAAATTCGAGCGGGCGGACATTATTTTCTACAACGGACTTCATCTCGAAGGCAAAATGACGGAAGTGTTCGAGGAGATGGCGGAGCTGAAGCCGACGATTCCCGTCGCCGAGGCGGTCGACCCGGCCATGCTCATCCCGGTGTCGGAGAACGGCGCGCAGGGTTACGATCCGCACATTTGGTTCGACGTCAAGCTGTGGATGCAGGCTGCGGAGCAGGTGCGGGACGAACTCGCGAAGCTGGATCCGGAACGCGCCGCGAGCTACGAGGCGAACGCGGAGGCATATTTGAAGGAGCTCGAAGCGCTGGACGCGTACGTGCGGGAGCAAGTCGCAACGATTCCCGAGCGGCAGCGGGTGCTCGTCACGGCGCACGACGCGTTCGGGTATTTCGGCAAGGCGTACGGCATCGAGGTGCGCGGGCTCCAAGGCATCAGCACCGCGGCGGAGGCGGGCAGCAAGGACGTGACCGATTTGCGGGATTATTTGATCGAACGCGGGATTAAGGCGGTGTTCGTCGAATCGAGCGTGTCGTCGCGGGCGATCACGGCCGTCATCGAAGGGGCGAAGAAGCTCGGCCACGACATTCGGGAAGGCGGCATGCTGTATTCCGACGCGATGGGCGAAGCGGGCACCGAAGAAGGGACGTACGTCGGCATGGTGCGGCACAACGTCGATACGATCGTAGCCGCGTTAAAATGAGGAGGGGACGGACATGAGCGGAAAAACGGCGGTCCCGTTGACCGTGCAGGACCTTACGGTAGCATATCAGAAGAAGCCCGTGCTGGAGCAGGCGACGTTCGAGGTGCCGGAAGGGAAGCTGATCGGCATCGTCGGTCCGAACGGGGCGGGCAAGTCGACGCTGATCAAGGCGATCCTCGGGCTCGTGCCGAGCGTCTCCGGCGAGGTGCGCATGTACGGCAAGCCGTACCGGGAGCAGCGGAAGCTCGTCGGCTACGTGCCGCAGCGCGAGTCGGTCGATTGGGATTTCCCGACGGACGCGCTCGACGTCGTGACGATGGGCACGTACGGGCGGCTCGGCTGGTTCCAGCGTCCGGGCGCGCGGGAGAAAGCGGCGGCGATGGACGCGCTCGCCAAGGTCGGCATGGCGGAGTACGCCGGCCGCCAAATTAGCCAGCTGTCCGGCGGGCAGCAGCAGCGGGTGTTCCTCGCGCGGGCGCTTGCGCAGGACGCGAAGCTGTACTTTATGGATGAACCGTTCGTCGGCGTGGACGCCGCGACCGAGAAAGCGATCGTGACGCTGCTCGGGGAGCTGAAGCGGGAAGGCAAGACGGTATTGGTCGTGCATCACGATTTGTCGACGGTCGCGGAGTATTTCGACTGGGTGCTTCTGTTGAACCGTACCGTCATCGATATCGGGCCGACGGCGGACGTATTTACGGCGGAGAAGCTGCAGCGCGTTTACGGCGGGAAGCTGGCGACGATAAGCTCGGACCGATCCGTCCTGATCGGAACGAGGTGAGCGGCATGGGGATCGCGGAATTGCTGCTCGATCCGAACATGCAGTGGATTTTGCTCGCCACGATGCTGCTCGGCATGAGCAGCGGGGTGCTCGGCAGCTTCGCTTATCTGCGCAAACAGTCGCTCATGGGCGACGCGCTTAGCCATGCGGCGCTCCCAGGCGTCTGCATCGCGTTCCTGCTGACGGGTACGAAGTCGCTCTGGCTGTTCATGCTCGGCGCCGCCGCGGCGGGCGCCGTCGCGACGTTCGGCATCGGCTTCATCACGAGGCACAGCCGGATCAAAACCGACGCGGCGCTCGCGATCGTGCTGTCGGCCTTCTTCGGCCTCGGCATCATGCTGCTGACTCGCATCCAGCAGTCCGGCAGCGGCAGCCAGGCAGGGCTCGACAAATTTTTGTTCGGGCAGGCGGCCTCGATGATTCAATCCGACGTGTACACGATGGCGGGGCTCGCCGCGTTCTTGATCGCGGTTTGCGCGCTGTTCTTCAAGCAGTTCAAGCTGATCAGCTTCGACGCCGAATTCGCGCGGATGATCGGCTACAAGACGGCGGCGCTGGAACAATTTTTGATGCTGCTGCTCGTCATCGCCGTCGTCGTCGGCATTCAAGCGGTCGGCGTCGTGCTGATGGCGTCGATGCTCATCACGCCCGCCGTAGCCGCGCGCTATTGGACCGACCGGCTCGGCGTCATGGTCGTCTTGGCGGGCGCCTTCGGGGCGCTCGGCGGGGCGATCGGCACGCTGTTCAGCGCGGCGGCGAACCGGCTGCCGACCGGTCCGCTCGCCGTGCTCGCGGTGACGGGAGTGTTCGTCGTTTCGGTGCTGTTCGCGCCGAAGCGCGGCCTTGTCGCGAAGCGGCTGCTGCGGGCGCGGGTGAAGCGCGACCTCGAGCGAGAGCAAAGCGCGCGGATCGGCTCGGCGAAGAAGGAGGTGTCCGCGTCGTGAGCACGAACGAAATCGTTATTTTGGCGACCGGCCTGCTCGCTTCCACCGCCTGCGCGCTCGTCGGCTGCTTCCTGCTGCTGCGGAACATGGCGATGATCGGGGACGCCATTTCGCACGCGGTGCTGCCCGGCATCGTCATTGCGTTCCTGATGACCGGCTCCCGCGATTCGCTCTGGATGCTGGCGGCGGCGTCGGTCGTCGGCTTGCTCGCGGTGTTTCTGATCCAATGGTTTCACCGGCAAGGCGTGCAGTCGGACGCGTCGATCGGCGTCATTTTCACCGCGATGTTTTCCGTCGGCGTCGTCCTCGTCAGCCTGTACGCCGACCGGGTCGACCTCGATCTCGACTGCGTCCTGTTCGGCGAAATCAACTATGCGCCCTGGACGAAGCTGGAGCTGTTCGGCGCGGACATCGGCCCGAAGTCGCTCTGGGCGCTCGGCCTCGCGCTGCTTCTGAGCGCCGGCGTCATCGGCGCGTTCTACAAACAGTTCAAGCTGTGCGCGTTCGACCCGGCGATGGCGGCCGCCGTCGGCATCCCCGCGGCGCTGTTCCATTACGCGCTGATGGGGCTCGTCAGCGTCACGACGGTTGCCTCCTTCGAAAGCGTCGGCGCCATCCTCGTGCTCGGCATGCTCGTCATCCCGCCGGCCAGCGCGTACTTGATGACGGAACGGCTGTCCGTCATGATCGCGTACAGCATCGGCTACGGCGCCGTCAGCGTGCTGCTCGGCTACGCGGCGGCCGCCTGGCTGGAGTCGTCCATCACGGGCGCGACGGTCGCCGTATCGGGCGTCCTATTCGCGATTACGCTGCTGTTCTCGCCGCGCCACGGCGTCGTCCGCCGGGCGCTGCGGCTCCGAGGCGGCGCGCGGACGTCCGAATAACGCCGCATCAATAAAAACCGCCCGTCGGCGTTTGCGAATCGGGACCCGGAAGAGGTCGCCGTTCGCAAGCCGAGCGGGCGGTTTTGCGTTCGTCTATGCGGTTACGAGGAGATCGACGGGAGGCGAAGCGGCAGGCGGACGCGGAAGGAAAGGACGTGGTCCGGCTCGGATTCGACGTCCAGCTCGCCTTGGTAAAACCCGACGCGTTCCTTGACGATCGAGAGGCCGATCCCCGAGTGTTTGCCGTCCGTTTTCGTCGTGTAGCCGGGCGTGAACATGTTGACCTTTTGCTCCTCCGTCACCGAATACGCAGGGTTCGAAACGGTCAGGTAAAAGTTTTCGTCGTCCGTCCAGCCCTCGATTTCGACCCATCGGTCTTCCGGCGGGCATCGCAGCACCTCGTCCAGCGCGTTGTCGAGCAAGTTGCCGGCGATTTTCACGTAATCGACGGAAGCGATGCCGCGGCCGATCCTCTCCATCCCTTCGAACGAATATCGCAGGCTGATTTTCCGATCCAGCGCGTACACGAGCTTCGATTTGATCAGCGCCGCCAGCGCCGGGTGACCGATTTGGATCAAATCGTTGATTTCCACGATTTCGCCGACGAGCTCGGAGACGTACCGTTCGAGCTCCTCCGTTTTGCCTTTGCGGACGAACGCTTGAATGACCTGCACATGGTTGAGGAAGTCGTGCCGCTGACCGCGAATCGTCGTGAACAGATTGTTGATTTCTTCGATGTACGTCTCTTGCGTCGTCAGAATCGCTTGGTTTTTCACGAGCGAAATCGAGCGAATCGTGAAAAATAAAATCAAAATGCTGATGAACGACATCAAGACGAGCGCGAGTCCCGCGGCGAGCGGATTGCTGTCAAGGACGTAATAGACGAGCGTCGTCGAGAATACGACGTTCGCCACGAAGAGCGCCGCCAGTCCGGTCAGCAGCCGGTTCTGCTTCAGGCTCAGGAACTGATGGATGGAGCGTCCCGGCGAAACGCGGACATACCGCATGCTCGAGGCGGCCGCCGCGAGAATCGCGTTGTAAAACAGCAAGTAAGGGACGACGCTGCGCGGATCCGCCGCCAGCCCTTCCATCTCCGCGGTGCCGACCCAAATGGCCGTGACCGCGGCGGTAATTTCGATGATGTGATACAGCACCACCAGCGTTGCCAAGATCGTCAGGCGTTCCCGCCAGCTGCGATCCCGCAGCACGATCGCGACGAGCAGAAAATGGCTGACGAAGCTAAGCGGCCGGAGCGATTCCGGCAGCATCATCAGACCGGCGAAGGATACCGCGGTAAGCAGGGAGAACGTCGTCAACCGGCGAAAGAGGCCGGGAACGCGGTAGCCCCAGAACGTCAACGTAAAAAAGAGACAGGCGAAAGCCTGGGGGATTGTGGATATCAAGGCCATTTCTAAGGCAATGGTTAATTTATCGTACATGCTAAGCACCTACATGAGAAATATGTCGCAAAATGTCGAAACAAGTCCTATATTAACTTTAACTTGTTTTGAGGCGTTTGCCTACCCTTTTTTTTGGAATCTCGACAAACTTCATATAAAATAAATCGGGGTGACCTAGATCGGAAGGAGCGGGATGGATGGGGAAGCCGTATAAGTTGTTGGCGTTAGATATGGACGGCACATTGCTGAACGAGAAAAGCGAAATATCCGCGGAAAACGAGCGGTGGATCCGCGCCGCGATCGACGCCGGCGTCACGGTTTGCTTCGCCACGGGGCGGGGCTATGCCAGCGCGCTGCCGTACGCGGAGCAGCTCGGATTAACGTCGCCGATGGTGCTCGTGAACGGCGGCGAAGTGTGGACGTCGCCGGCGGAGCTGCGGACGCGCAGGACGATGAAGGCGTCCGACGTCGCCGCGCTGCGGGAGCTGGCGCTGCGCTACGATACGTGGTATTGGGCGTACAGCGTCGAGCGAGTGTACAATAAAACCGACTGGATCGAAGACGTCCACTCGACGGAATGGCTGAAATTCGGTTATTACTCCGAGGACGAAGCCGCGCGGGCGGGCGTAACGGAGGGCATTCGCGCCATCGGCGCGTTCGAGACGACGAACTCCCACCCGTACAACCTGGAACTGAACCCGCCCGGCGTGTCGAAGGCGTCCGGCCTTCGGGAGGTGTGCGCGCTGCTCGGCATCGGCATGGACGAGATCGTCGCTTGCGGGGATAGCTTGAACGACGCGGCGATGATCGTCGAAGCGGGGCTCGGCGTCGCGATGGGGAACGCGCAGGAGGAAGTGAAGCGGATCGCCGACGCGGTGACGCTCACGAACGAAGAAGACGGGGTCGCGCACGTCATACGCACGTATTTGCTGTAAGCGAGGGGGAGAAGCATGGACATCCTCGGTTGGACGCTCGTCGTCGCTTTGTTCGCGGTCGGGATGGCCGGCGCGGTGTACCCGGTCCTTCCGGGGGCGCTGGCCGTTTACGCCGGGTTTTTCGTCTACGGATTTTTCTTCGGCTGGGACGCGTTCGGGCTTTGGTTTTGGACGGTGCAGACGTTGATCGTGGCGGCGCTGTTCGCGGCCGATTACGCCGTCGGCGCGCTCGGGGTCAAGAAATTCGGCGGCAGCCGGGCCTCCGTGATCGGGAGCACGATCGGGCTGATCGTCGGACCGTTCGTCATTCCGGCGTTCGGGCTCTTGATCGGCCCGTTCGTCGGCGCGGCGCTCGGGGAGCTCGCGGTCGGCGCGAAGCCGATGCCGGCGCTCAAAGTCGGGCTCGGCGCGCTGGTCGGCTTGTTTTCGAGCATGGTCGTCAAGGTCGCGCTGCAGCTCGTGATGATCGTCATCTTCGTGCTTTGGATCGTGTAATCATCTTTACTTTCATTGGGGATTTTGCGGAAATGAGGCGTTTTTTCTGAGCGGCAAAACGTTACTGAAGGGTACATTGATTTTGGCCGGGGCGGCGCTCGTCGCGAGGGTGCTCGGCGTCGTGCAGCGCATCCCGCTGCAGCGGCTGCTGGACGACGCGGGGATGGCGACGTACGTCACCTCTTACAACGTATACATGTGGCTGCTGGTGCTCGCGACGGCCGGCTTCCCGAGCGCGATCGCGAAGCTCGTATCCGAGAAATACGCGATCGGGCGCCCCGACGAAGGAGAGGCGATCCGGCGCGCCGCGCTGCGCTATTCGCTCGCCGCCGGCGTCTGCGCGACGGCGCTCGTGTACGCGCTGGCGCCGGCGCTCGCCGCGCTCAACGAGGACCCGAACGCGACGCTGGCGATTCGCGCGCTCGCGCCTGCGCTGCTGCTGTTCCCGTGGATCGCGGTCGAACGCGGCTACTTCCACGGGCGCCAGCGGATGGGCGCGAACGGGCTGTCGCAGGTGTGGGAGCAAATGTTCCGCGTCGTCACTTCGATCGTCTTCGCGTACGCGCTGCTCGAGCTCGGCTTCGGGCTCGCGTGGGCGGCGGCCGGCGCGTCGTTCGGCGGCGTGCTCGGCGCCGTCGCGGCGGCGGTCGTCATGCTCGTCTACGGCGCGAAGCTGCGCCGCGAGGAAGCCGCGCCCGCGCGGGCGGCGGCGGCCGGCGGCGGCTCGGACGCCGTCGCCGTGCCGATGACGGCGACGCTGACGCCGGAAGGCGGCGTATCTGCGAACGCGGCCGCCACGGCGGACGTGTCGTCGTTCCGCGCGATTTTCCGCGCGATCCTGAAGCTGTCGATCCCGGTGTCGGTGACGGCGCTCGCGGTGCCGACCGTCTACCTGATCGACTCGCTGGTGACGAAGCCGATGCTGACGCCCGCGTTCGGCGCGGACCTCGCCCAAGAGATGCAGGGCTGGCTGACGGGGCGGGCGCAAGCGCTGGCTGGCATCCCGGTCATTTTCGCCATCGCGCTCAGCCAGTCGATTTTGCCGATCATTTCGAGCGCGTTCATTCGAGGGGAGCGGGAGGAGGTCGAGCGGCAGACGGGGCTGGCGCTCCGGATGACGCTGCTGTCCGGCGTGCCGGTCGCGTGCGTGCTGGCGGTGTCGTCCTTCTCGCTGAACACGTTCGTCTTCAAAGACGCGGAAGGCTCGTGGGTCATCGCGGCGATGGTCGCGACCGTCCTGTTCCAGGTCGTCATGATGACGTCCGGCTCGATCCTGCTCGGCCTCGGCAAACCCGCGCTGCCGATGCGCCATATCGCGCTCGGCGTCGCGCTGAAGCTCGTCCTGTCCCTCGCGCTGGCGCCGCTGTTCGGCATCTACGGCATCGTCGCGGGAACGGCGGCCTGCTTCGCGCTCACGATGGCGCTTAATTTGCGCGCGCTGCGGGGGCTGGTCGCCTACTCCGTGTTCGGCGGCCGGGTGGCGCCGTTCGCCGTCACCGCGGCCGCTCAGGCCGCCGTCGGCGCGGCGATCGGCTGGGCGTCGTACGAATACGTTCACCCGTTCGGTGTAACGTTCTGGGACGCGTTCGTCCAGACGGCGTTGACGGCGGGCGCCGCGGCGGCGCTGTACCCGGCGCTGCTGCTGCGCACGGGCGCGTTCAAGGCGGAGGACGCCGCCGCGCTGCCTCCGAAGGCGCGCCGCTTGTGGGAGCGCGCCGAGCCGACGCTGCGGCGGCTGCGCCTCGTCCGCTAGCCGAGCGCCGTCTTCGCGACGACGGCCAGCTCCACCTTATTGAGCCCGTAGCACGCTTCGGCGCTCATCTCATACGGATGCCCCGCGCGGGCATCCGACAAATACGCGCACGCCTCATCAAGGTCGCGCAGCCAATCGTACCGCTCCGGCTCCCGGAGCGGTCTGTTTTTCCACGCGGCGGTGAGCCGCGGGCTGTACAGGCGCGGCGCGCCGGGCAGCAGCGTCTCGCCTTCGAGCCGCGGCCGGTACGGCGCGCCGGCCGGGGCGTCGCGCACCGCCGCGAACAGCTCCGGCCAGTAGTCGGCGCGCGAGCCGGTATGCGGCGTCGCCGCGGCGAACGCTTCGGCGCCCCGGGCGACGTCCGGCAGCGCGAACAGCGTCGCGTACAGCCGCTTGCCGACTTCGATCCGCTCCTTGAGGTTTCCGAAATCCTCGACGATGAGCCCGGCGAGCCGCTGCCGGCCCGCCGCGTTCCGGCCGCCGAACGGGAACACGACCTGATTCAGCTGCAGGGCCGACTGCGCTTGGAACGGCAGCGTCGCAAGCACGTGCTCCTGCACGTCCGGACGCCGCACGACGCGCCCTTCGATGAAGTGCTGCTCGTTGACGATCAGCGCGACCGTGAGCAGCGCCGAATCGCCCGTCTCCCAGAACCGCTCCCAGACCGGGCGCATAAATCGGGAGACGCCAAACGCCGGCAGCAGCGAGAACAGCGGGCGCCCGGCCCGCCGGCTCTCCTCGTACAGCAGCAGCTGCGGATACGCGTCGCCGAAGATGAAGCTGTTCGCGTCCTCCAGCATGTCGAACAGCCGCCGCCGCATGCCGGCGTCGAGCAGCCGCGGCAGCAGCTCGCCTTCGAGATCGGTCATGCTCCACCCGCCGTTGCGCGACACCATGTGGGCGAGGAACGCCCAATGCACTTCAGGGCGCCGCGCGTAAAACTCGCGGTACGCCTTCGTGCGCGTCACGTTGTTCCGATTCCGCTCCGCCGTCTCCGCGCGAATCCGGTCGACGAGCGCCCGACCGGCCGCATCGAGCGCCGCGCCCGGCGCCTCCGCCGCGCCCGTCCGGCGAAGCTGCGAGAGCAGCCGCCGCCGCTCCCGCGCGTCGATCGCGATGCGTCCTTCGCCGTCCGTTCCGTCCCCGCCCCCGAGCCCGGCGCCGCCGCCGAACCACTGGGCAATCCACGCGCCCGGCCGGCGGAACAGCCGATTCCACAACGATCGTTCCCCGCGTTTCGCGGACATCCCGCATCCCTCCCCGCGTCTTGATTCAGTGTATCCAGGGCGCGCGTCCCGCATGAACCATTTTCAAATCTTAGAAAAAATTCCATGCACTCCGGCTCGGAAGAGGCTATAATCGGTGGAGAAGGTTTTTGGGAGAAACCGATCTGATCCATGGGGAGGAACGAGAGTTGAAACGTATGGGGAAACGGGGCCTGCTGTCGCTGATGGCGGCCGGGTCGATGTTGACGGCGATCGGCTGCGAAGCGGTCGGCGGCGTGGATGTCAATCAAGCGGTCGTCGCCATGTACGACGTGAAATCGATGGAGAGCTCGGCGACGGTGGAATGGGAATTTAAGGGGAATCCGTCCGGCGGCGCGGAAGCCGCGAAAGTGGCGGCGGCGCTCGGCGCGGGGCGCATCGTCATCGACGAGCTGCTGCAGGAAGATACGCAGACGATGTCGGCGATCGGTGCGATTGAACTATCGAAAGGCGACATTCCGTTCGCGCTGTACATAGAGGGCCAAACGATGGTGCTGGACATCGAAGGAACGAAGCAGCCGTTCGAGCTCGATTTCGCGGCGCTCGCCGGCGCGAACGCGTCCGCGGGCATGCCGTTCGACAGCTCGATGCTGTCCGATACGCTCGCGCAGGAGGCAGGGCAGCAGCTGCTGAAGGATATCGTTTCGTATTTCCTCGGCCATATGACGAATCCGGAAGATACGACCGTCGGCACGGTGTCGGAAACGATCGACGGCGCGTCGAAGACGCTCACGAAGGTGTCGGCGAAAGCGGACTTCGAAGAGCTCGTCGTCTTGGCGAGCGGCGCGCTCGCGAGCATCGCGGCGGACGAGGAAGGCCTCAAGGCGCTGATCTCTTCGTTGTATGAGACGCTCAAGCCCATCATCGCCGAGTCGATGGGCGGCGCGGAAGACCCGGTTCTGAAGAACATGCTGAATAACAAGACGCTCATGGTCGAACTGATTTATTCGCAAATCGCGCCGCTTCTCCAAACGGCGTCGGAAGATTTGAACGCGATGACCGCGGAAGAGATGCCGTTCTCGGCGAACAGCGGCGTCACGGCGGAGCTGCTGCTCGACGGCGTCCAGCCGGCGGGCCTCAACCTTGAGCTGTACGCCGAGCCGACGGAAGGCGAAGGCGACGGGCTCGAATCGGTGCGCCTCGCGTTCGAGACGCGCTGGTGGAACGTGAACGGAGACGTCGATGCGAAGTCGTACGACGGCGCGACGGCGCCGTTCCCGATCGACGCGAAGCCCCGGCAGCGTCTCGCGAACATCGAGCCGCAGTCGCTGCTGTACGACATTCTGAAGAACGACTTGAAGGTAACCCGCCATTCGTTCGATATGTATATGGGCGCGAACGCGAGCGTACCGGACGGCATTTCGCCGTATATTAAAGGAGCGGGCACGACGATGGTGCCGGTCCGCTACGTGAGCGAGCAGCTGGACGCGACGGTCGATTGGAACGGCGCGGCGCAGTCGATCACGATCAAGGACGCGGAGGCCGGCATCGAGATCGTCATGAAGATCGGCGACCGCAAGGCGACCGTGAACGGCGCGGCGCAGACGCTGCCGGAAGCGCCGGAGCTCGTCGAAGGCGCCACGTTCGTGCCGATCGCGTTCATCACGAAAGCGCTCGGGGGCGCCGCTTCCTGGAACGGCGAACTCGGGATCGTAACGATCGAGAAGGAGTTTTGATGCGAGCATGATGACCCCTATTCAAAGCGTCGAGCAATTCGACGAAGCGATCGCGGCGTCTAAGCCGACGGTGGCGCTGTTCAAAGCGGATTGGTGCAAGGATTGCCATTACATCGATCCGTTCATGCCGGACGTCGCGGCGAAATACGCGGACCGCATTACGTTCGTCGTCGTCGACCGCGACGCGTTCCCCGAGCTGGGGGAGCGGTACAACGTCCTCGGCATCCCGAGCTTCATCGCGTTCCGCGAAGGCCGGGAGACGATGTCGTTCATCAGCAAGCTCCGCAAAACGCGCGAGGAAATCGAAGGCTTCCTCGACCGCGTCGTGCAGGTGTCCGACGAGCTCGCCAAGGCGAGCCGCGAATAACGAAGAGAGTTGGCAGCGCCGCGAAGGCCGTCTATTCGGGTCCCCCCGATAGGCGGCCTTCGACGTTCGTTCAAGGAATGTTCAGAGGCGGAAAATAGCGTTTCGTCCGCCGAATCGATATAATGGGCAATGAAACGGTTCGACGCGCGGACGCGGTCGGACAGGCCTTATGAATAAACGGATCGGGAGTTAACGACATGCGAAACGAAAAATGGGTAAAAGCGCTGGCGCTCGCGGCGTGCATCGGCATGTTCCTCGTGCTGCTCATGGGCGCTACGGTGACGCAGACGGAGTCGGGCCGCGGCTGCGGCGACGATTGGCCGCTCTGCAACGGCAAATTTGTTCCGGATTATACGATAACGTCGATGATCGAATACAGCCATCGACTCGTCAGCGGCATCGTCGGCCTGCTCGTGCTCGGCGCGACGATTGCGACGTTCGCGGCCGTCCGGCGGACGGGCCCGCGGGTGTACGCCTCGGGCGCGCTGTTCTTTACGGTGCTCCAGGCGGGGCTCGGCGCCGCGCAGGTGATGAATCCGCAATCGGACGCCATTCTCGCGCTGCACTTCGGCTTCTCGCTGCTGGCGTTCACGTGCACGCTGCTGACCGTGACGTCGGTGCGCGCGTATTACCGAGGCGAACGGCATGCGGAGGCGCAGGCGCCGATCGCGGGTCGGTACCGCGCCGCCGTGTGGCTTACGACGCTGTACGCCTACATCGTCGTTTACACAGGCGCTTATACGAGCCACACCGACTCGGGCGGCGGCTGCGCCGGCTTCCCGCTGTGCAACGGGCAGCTCGTGCCGGACGCGCTCGAAGGCGCGACGGCGGTCGCGTTCACGCACCGCACAGCGGCGTACGTGCTGTTCGCGGTCGTGCTGCTGCTTGCGCTGTACACCCGGCGGGCGTACGCCTCGTACCGGGACATATACGGCGGCGCGCGGTGGGCGCTCGTGCTCGTCGCTGCGCAGGTGATGAGCGGCGCGCTGCTCATGGCGCTGATGGGGACCGGCAGCTACGTGATCGCCACGCTGCTGCACACGATGATCATTTCGGTGCTGTTCGCAGTGCTCAGTTATTTAAGCATCACGGTATGGGGAGCGGGACGGGCTTCTCGCCGTTAAGCCGGATAGAGAAGGGGGTGCGTTCGCTTGCTGCGAACGCTGTTTCAAGAACCGCCGCGTAAGGACGAGGGACCGCTGAGCGACATTCTGACGCTGGCGGACGAGCTGGCCGCGAAGAACGCCGTGACCGGCGGGGCGCAGCCGCAGCGGCTGCAAGCATGGCTTCGCAGCATCGCTACGACGTACGACGAGCTCGAGCAGAGCGTCTATTGCGCCGAACGATTCGCGGCGGGCGTCAGGCGCGAATACGTCGAGGAGATGGGGCCGGAAGAGAGGGCCGAGTACCGGAGACATTTGTATTTTTACAAAAACGGGTTCATCCGCGTCTTCTCGGTGCTCGATAAGCTCGGTTCGTTCTTGAACGAACGGTTCGAACTGCGGGCGGAACTCGTCAAGGAGCGGTATTCGTACTTTACGGTGCTTCGCTGCCTGCGGGAATCACGCCGGCATCCGGAGTTGTCGCGACGCTTGCACGACATCAAGAACCGGTTCCGCGATCCGGTGCACGAGCTGCGCCTCATGCGCAACCACGAAGTTCACGCGATGAACACGGAGCTGCTCGACGACGAAGGGCGGCTGCGCATCCGGCCGCGGGACGGGAAGGTGCAGGTGGAGGATTTGCCGCAAAACCTGGAGACGCTGCGAAGCGGGTACGAGATGGCGACCGAATCGCTGCTCGCCGTCTTGACGTATTGCTCGAAGGCGTAGATCGACGGCGGGAGGGAACAAGCGAATGGAACGTCAACGGACGCTGGCGGGCAAGACGGCGCTCGTCACCGGGAGCGCCCGCGGCCTCGGGCGCATGACGGCGCTGCAATTGGCCGCGTTAGGCTGCAATGTGGCGGTGAATTACGTTCGGAGCGAGCGCGACGCGCTCGAGCTCGTCGATCGGCTGCGGGCTTTCGGCGTGCGCGCGGCGGCGGTGCGGGCGGACGTCGGGGACCCGGCTTCGGCGCGGCGGCTCGTCGACGAGACGGAGCGGCTGCTGGATTCGGGCATCGACATTCTCGTCAACAACGCCGGCCCGTTCGTCCGCGAGCGCCGCAGCTTCGCCGACGCGCCGGAGGACGAACTGGAGATGCTGGTGCAGGGCAACCTGCTCGGGCCGATGCGGCTCGATCGTCTCGTCATCCCCGGCATGCGGGAGCGGGGCTTCGGGCGCATCGTCCATTTCGGCTTCGGGCGCTCCGCCGAAGCGCGCGGCTGGCCGCATCGCGGGGCGTACGCGGCCGCCAAGGTGGCGCTCGTCTCGCTTACGAAAACGCTCGCCGTCGAAGAAGCCGGTTCCGGCATTACGGTCAACATGGTTTGCCCGGGAGATATTCGCGGTAACAACAAAGAGAAGCGCATCGACGAGGTGCGCGGCGAGGCCGATCCGGAAGCGTCGGGCCGACCCGGTTCCGGAGAAGACGTCGCCCGCGTCATCGCCTTCCTGTGCGACCCCGCGTCGGATTACGTCACCGGCAACATCGTCGACGTGACGGGCGGCTTCGACCCGATTCGGTATCGGTTCGCGTGAACGACAAAAAACCTGACGGACCGGATACGGTCGTCAGGTTTTTCATAACATAATGGCATTAGAATACCTGCATAACTTCCTTAACGCCGTCGATTTCCTCCATCAGGGCGCGCTCGATGCCGGCTTTCAGCGTAATCGTCGAGCTTGGGCAGCTGCCGCATGCACCCATCAAGCGGAGCTTCACGATGCCGTCCTCGATATCTACGAGTTCGACGTCGCCGCCGTCGCGCTGCAGGAACGGACGCAATTTATCCAAAACTTCGACCACATCGTCATACATCTTCTCATCGGTGTTCGTCGTCATTGCAATCATCTCCTTTCCTCTTATATTATATTACAAAATCTCAAAAAGTTAAACGGGAGGCGGCGTCATGAACCGACTGGTCGAATTTTGCACCAACAATATGCATCACGGGACGGACGAGATCATGCGCCGGCTCGAAGAGCGGCCCGATGTCGAGACGATCGAATACGGCTGCCTCGGCAATTGCGGACAATGCTATTTGGAGCCGTACGCTCTTGTCGACGGCGAAGTCGTCGCGGCCGAGGATGCGGAAACGCTATACGAAAAAATCGTCGAAAAACTAAACGAAGCGGAGGTCGACCCGTTCGCCGACCTGCCGCTCGATTAAGTTACCCCAAATGCGTTTTGGACATCCAAAGCACGCCGCTCTTCAAGAGCCGCGGCACGCGGCCCATCAGCGTCCTGCGTCCCATGACGCCGAAGCCGGCTTTCTTGCCGAGCGAGCCGAGGACGCCTTTCAGCTTGATTTGGCGGAGGCGCACCGATTCGCCGCGCATCCGCGCGCGAATGACTTCGGCCACCTGCTTGCCCTGCGCTTCCGCCGCTTGGCCGCTCGGGGCGAACGGGAGGGCGGCGCAATCGCCGACGACGTAAATTGCGTCGTCGTGCGGCAGATGATACGTGTCGGTCAAGAACAGGCGGCCCATGCCGTCCTTCTCGCCGGGCAGCGCCTGCACGATCGGGCTCGCCTGGATGCCGGCCGTCCATACGGTGACGTCGGTTTCGATAATCTGGTCGCGGTCGTACAGGACGCCGCGCTCCAGGCGCGACAAGGCGACGTGGCCGCGCATTTCCACATCGTGCTCCAGGAACCACGAGCGAACATAATCCTGCGCTTTGCCCGGGAACGCGGATAAGACGCTCGGGCCGCGGTCGAGGATGCGGATGTTCAAATCCGGGCGGCTTTCCCGCAGCTCCGCCGCGACTTCGACGCCGCTGAGGCCCCCGCCGACGATCGTCACTTGACCGTAAGGTTTGACGTCGTTCACCTGCTGATACGTCGCGCGGCTCGAGGAGAACGTCTGGATGCTGCAGGCGAACTCCGGTGCGCCCGGAATGCCGTGGTACTTGTCGACGCAGCCGAGCGCGATGACGAGAATGTCGTACGGAATCGGATCCGCGTTCTCCATGAGAATAAGCTTGCGCTCCGCATCGACCGCTTGCACCTCGCCGTATTTCATGAGCAAGCGAGGGTCGACGGGGAACGCCACGCGCAAATCGATGTCGGCCACGGTCCCCGCAGCCAAAGCATAATATTCGGTCTTTAATCCTTGGAACGGCATCCGATCGATGAGTATCAGCTGGCAATCGTCCGGAAGGCGATCCTTGAGCAGCTCGGTTGCGACGGTGAGGCCGCCGTAGCCGCCGCCGAGAATGACAATTTTCCGCATGTTGGGGCTTCCTTTCTAGACTGTTCCTTGTATCTGCAAATCTGCCCGCGCCTCGAGGCCGTTCGGATCGAACGGCCGCCGAGAGCGAGGGCTTATTTATTATTCGTAGACTTTAATTTCGTTGTAGAACGTATCGCGTTCCACGGCGGTGCGGCCGGCGCCTTTGATCAGCCAAACCAGCTCGTCCCGCGTCAGGCCTTCCTCGGTCGTCGCGCCAGCGGCGTGACTGATGCGTTCCTTCACGAGCGTGCCGTGCACGTCGGATGCGCCGAACGTCAAAGCCATCTGCGTCAATTGCGTACCGATATTAATGAAGTATGCCTTAATATGAGGGAAATTATCGAGCATAAGTCTGGATATGGCGATCATGCGCATATCCTCGAACGCCGACGTCCGCCGCTTGAGACCGGCCGTTTTCGACTTCGGCTGAACCGCGAGCGGGATGAACACCATGAAGCCGTTCGTCTCGTCCTGCAGCTCGCGCAAATACGCCATATGCTGGAGCCGCTCTTCGATCGTTTCGATGGAGCCGTACAGCATCGTGGCGTGCGTCTTCATGCCGAGGCGATGCGCCGTCCGGTGCACGTCGAGCCACTGATCGGAGGTGGCTTTGTCGACGGCCATCTTTTGGCGGTACCGCTCGGACAAGATTTCCGCGCCGCCGCCCGTCAGCGTGCCGAGGCCGGCGTCCTTCAGCGTCGACAGCACTTCCGTAAAGCTGAGTCCGCTCAGCCGGGAGAAAAACTCGATTTCCGCGCCGGTGTACGCTTTAATGGTGACGTCGGGGAAGCGCTGCTTCAGCGCGCGAATCGAATCCACATAATATTGGAACGGAACGGTAGCGTTATGGCCGCCGGTAATGTGGAATTCGCGCACGCCCGGGTGGTAGTGCTGCTCGGCGAACGCGATCACTTCTTCCGGCGAGTATGTGAATGCGCCGTCTTGGCCGGGATCTCGCCGATAGTTGCAGAACGCGCAGTGCGCCTCGCAAACGTTCGTAAAGTATAACGTCATGTTTTCGATGAAGTACACCTTGTTGCCGTTCTTGCGTTGATTGACTTGATTCGCCAATTGACCTAAGGTTAATAGATCGTTCGTTTCGTATAAGTACAGGCCGTCTTCAATCGAAAGGCGTACGCCGTTGTTCACTTTGTCGGCGATTTCGGCCATTCTCTTGTCCGTGCCCGTCAAGAGAGCGCTCATGGTTCCTTCCTCCTTTGTCCGGTGCATCTAGCAAAGACTCAGTCTATTATAAACCTGTTGCTAGAGGCGGGCAATATCGAGAACCCGGAAACGGCATGAAGCTGTGACAAATTTCACAAATTTGCCGCGCCTTGAGCGCTGGAACCGGGAGATGTATACTATAGTTCAAGGAGGTGCATTCCAATGATCGACATTTCCGACCTGGCGTCGCAGAAAATCAAAGAACTGATGGCCGCGGACGGCGTCGCCGACGCTTACCTTAGGCTCGGCGTCAAAACCGGGGGCTGCAGCGGCTTCACCTACGGCATGGGGATCGACACCGACGCGACCGATGCCGACGATACGATCGACGTGAAGGGGCTCAAGGTCGTCATGGAGAAGGACAGCGTCAAATATCTGCGCGGCCTGCAGATCGACTACAAAGAGTCGGCTATGGGCGGCGGGTTTACGATTCATAATCCGAACGCGATCGCGACGTGCGGTTGCGGCTCGAGCTTCCGCACGAAGGAAGAAGCCGGCGTGCCGGGCGAGTGTTAATCGGATGCTCCGCGGTACAATTACGTCAGTGACTCCGTTGACATCACCGAATTGATTCGTTGATGCAGCCGGCAGCCGCATACCGGAGATCGTCGGAGGTTTACGGATTGCACGTGAAAAGCGTGCAATCTCATTTTCGGCGATTTCGGATTGTTAACAACGACCTCCATGACGGGCTTGAACAGAACGTTTACCCGTGATGGAGGTCTATTTTACTTCTCGCAAGCGATCCCGTCCTTATCCCGGTCGCTCTTCTTGTTCGCCTCGTACAAATCCTTCGAGACGTACGGCTTATGCTTCGTCTTGCCGCCCTTGTTCTTGACGACCGCTGACATGGCTACGCCGCCCGGATAGTCCTTGTTCAGTTCGGTGCAATTCTTGTACGTTTTTGCCTTCTCTGCGGCGCTCGCCGAATGAGTGTAGCCGAATACGAGCGAAACCCCAAACAGAA
Organism: Paenibacillus sp.; assembly: GCF_035645195.1. Lineage (NCBI taxonomy): Bacteria > Bacillati > Bacillota > Bacilli > Caryophanales > Paenibacillaceae > Paenibacillus > Paenibacillus sp. Next base: position 115,855 of record NZ_DASQNA010000014.1, read on the forward strand.
ATAAAATTGCCTTCGTTGCGTTCTTCATTCGACCCCATCCCTTTCCATTTCATCTCGATGGTCTAACGAAAAAGAATCACTTACATTATACCTAAAGTTCCAGCGTTTGGAAGAGAGGCCCAGAACAATGTATCGAACTCAGGTTTCTTCTCTTCAGAATTTTTATAAAAATCAGTCCACATGGCCTCGAATCGAAAGGGATTTGTAAAATGTTGTCGAAATTTTTTGTATATAATTCATAACAATCTGCAGCGTCGAACGAAAGCGAGGGGATCGCATGGTCCAGAGCATTATTACGAATGTTTCGGTCGTCGTATCCTTCCTGTTTTTGCTCGACGTTTTGTTTCGGAAAGAACGGTTTCTCACCTCGGGAGGCGTCCGGAGGCGGGCGTCGCTCGGCCTAGGGTACGGACTGCTCGGCTGCATGTTGATCGTGTTCTCCATCGCGGTCAAAGGGGACGTCATCATCGATTTGCGCCATATCGCGTTCGTCTTGTCGGCGTTCTACGGCGGCTGGCTCTCCAGCCTCATCACCGCTGCGGTGGTGGCTTGCTTTCGCGTCGCCTTTTACGGCTTCACGGATGTCGCTTGGACGGCGGCCGGGTTTATCGTGCTGACCGGCATCGTGTGCGGCTGGATCGCGAAACGAAAGCTCCCCCCCATATGGAAGTTCCATACGCTGAACGCCGCGGCGACGGTACTCGGCATGGCGTTGTTCCGCTTCGTGCTGCCGAACAACAACGTTCTATTCGGGAAACTGATGCTGTACGGATGGGCGGCTTCGCTGCTCGCGGCGGTCGCGGTGTACGCTTTGATGCGATTTATGGACCGGGCGAGCGTCAACGAGCGGCTCCTTCGGGAGAGCGAGCGGGAGCTGCGCCGAACCGCGCATATGCTGCGGGCGCTGCTGAACGACATGCCGAGCGGGCTGCTGGCCGAAGATCGGGACCGCCGAATCACCTATGCGAACCGGCAATATTTGCGGCTGTTCGGCGAACCGGCGACGCTCGAATTGACCGGGCAGCTTCGAGACGACGTCTTGGCCCGTCATCGGCAGCAGTTTCGGGAGCCGGAGCTGTTCGCGGCCGCCGTGGAGGAGCTTTCCTCCGGCCGCGGGGCGGCGATCGAGCCTTACTTCGAGCTGAAGGACGGCCGCGTGCTGCAGTTCAATTACGCGCCGCTGGCAGACGACGGGGAGCACGGCGGCCATCTATGGAAGTTTCATGACGTGACGGACTTCAAAGCGAGCGAGAAGAAGCTTCAGGAAGCTAATACGGTGCTGAAACGGCTGTCGGGGATCGACGGCTTGACGGGCATCGCCAACCGGCGAAGCCTCGACGAGCATTGCGAGTTCGAGTGGGACGCGTGCGCGCGGAGCGGGAAGCCGCTCGCCGCGCTGCTGATCGACGTGGACGACTTCAAGGCGTACAACGATCATTACGGCCACCTGGAAGGGGATGCATGCCTGCGGCGCATCGCGGAGGCGCTGGAGTCGAGCGTCAAGAAGCCGGACGATTTCGTGGCGCGGTACGGAGGCGAGGAGTTCGCGGCGCTGCTCCCCGATACGACGCTGGACGGAGCGGTCAGCGTCGCCGAGCGGATGCGGCTCGCCGTCTCGGAGCTAAATATCGAACACGTCCATTCGCGCTCCGGACCGCGGGTCACGGTCAGCGTCGGCGTCAGCGCGCTCGTCCCGAAGGCGGGCGGCTCGTTCCTGGAGCTGTTCATCAAAGCGGACAAGGCGCTGTACGCGGCTAAGGCGCAGGGCCGCAACCGAACGGTCGCGTTCGATACCGAAGGGAATGCATACGTGTGGGAATGAAGAAGGCGCCGGAGCTGCTCCGGCGCCTTTCCGATGTTCGCGGGGGTGATCAGCGGCAGATGCGGGTGACGACGACCAGCAGAACGAACAGCACCAGCACCGCTTCTATAGGAAGCCCCGCCGCGTACGGCTTCGCCGCAAGAACGGCCGACGGCGCCGGATACGGCATCGGGTTCGCCGCCGGCGCCGGATTGCCGGCGATGACCGCCTGTTCATTCGCCTCCGCCGCGTACGGCACATTCGGTTTTACGTAATATTCCGCCAATGAAAAGTCCCTCCCTGGAATCGTGTCGATCGAGACCATTGTATGAGAAGTCGGGCGGAACGCCCTGTGCGGACACCCAGGGCCCAATCTCCGAATTTGCGGCGGAGTGATTAAATTTATTTATCGGAAAACTATCCACATATCCACCGTTTCGGTTGCCCACATCATAAACGACCGACCCCCCTGCAATTCCGGGGATAATCACAAATTGTACACAGGCAATCCACAAAATTCTGTGGATAACGGAACGCTTGTTCGCAATCGAGGGGTCTGGTAGCATAAAAGAAACCCCGAAGGGTTGGCATAATTTATGGAAGCATGGCATAAGGAGGGACTCGAAGGTGAAAGAACTGAGCAACGAGAGTTTGATCGAGACGTATTTAAAAGCGATCGATCTGCAGCTCGAGAGCGACTTCATTAAGCTGCTGGAACAAGAAATCGAACGCAGAAATTTAGACATCAACGTTTCTTTCCACTAAAGCCCATCTCATAGCCGTTCGATTTCCTGAATCCAAGCGACGAACGTTTCGCGGCATGCGGCACAGTACGCCGTATGCGGACAGACGCGGTCGTCCACGTCAGGGTAACCGTTCGACATCCGAATGTCGTCGATCGGCCGATACGGGGAGTAGGGGCCGTAGTAATCTCCTAATCGGCCGGCGTCCTCCGCCTGCGCGGAGCAGCGAGGACAAGCGGCTTCCATCGGCGCGAGGCCGTTGCACACCGGGCAAATCGAGCGGATCAACAAACAAGGCATCCTCCTTTGCCGTTAGGCTACAGGTAGGATGCCTCTTTTTTCGCGACTTATAACTTCATGTTGCTGCTGTGGCCCGGCGACAGCTTCGCGTTCGGGTCGATGTACACTTTGGCGTTGTTGATGGCCGTAGGCGCTTCGCCGAACCCGACGGCGATCAGCTTCAGCTTGCCCGGGTACGTCGTGATGTCGCCCGCGGCGAAAATGCCCGGGATCGACGTCATCATGCGGGTGTCGACGACGATGGAGCCGTCCTCGATGTCGAAGCCCCATTCCGCGATCGGCCCGAGGGACGAAACGAAGCCGAAGTTAACGATGACGTCGTCGACGGCGAGCTCCGTCTCTTCGCCGGACTTCACGTCCTTCAGCGTGACGCGCTCGATGGACTCGGCGCCGTGCAGCTTCGCGATCTCTTTCGGCGTAACGACGTTCACCTTCGATTTCATCAACAGCTCGACGCTGTGCTCGTGCGCGCGGAACTTGTCGCGGCGGTGAATGAGCGTCACCTCTTTCGCGATCGGTTCGAGCATGAGCGACCAGTCGACGGCCGAATCGCCGCCGCCGCTGATCAGCACGTTGCGGCCGCGGAATCGCTCCAGGTTGCTGACGAAGTAGTGCAGATTTTTGCCTTCGAACGCAGCCGCCTCGGGAAGATCGAGCTTGCGCGGCTCGAACGCGCCCACGCCGGCCGTAATGACGATCGCTTTCGCTTCGTGCGTCGCCTTCGTCGTTTCGATGACGAAATGCCGTTCGTCCTTTTTAATGACCTTCAGCACTTTCTCTTCAAGGCAGCGCTCGATCGGGAAGTGACTCATTTGCTGCAGCAGGTTGTCGACGAGCTCCTGCGCGCGCACTTTCGGGAATCCCGCCACGTCATATATATACTTTTCCGGATACAGCGCGGCCAATTGCCCGCCCAGCTGAGGCATGCTCTCGATGATCTTGCAGCTCGCTTGCCGCATACCGGCGTAGAATGCGGCGAACAGTCCGGCCGGACCGCCCCCGATGACTGCGATGTCGACGATGCCGTTCGGATTTGTCGTGCTCGTCAAGACGGTTGCACCTCCATAAAAAAATTAACTGTGAAAACAAACAATCCGTTTTCATTATACATGATGTTCTACGGAATGAAACCCTGTTCCGGTTTTGCGAACGTAAAATTTTCTTGTCGGTCGAATCCCGTTTCGCCGTACAATGACAACATTTTAGGACTTGAACTTTATTGCATATTGTGGCAAGATATTGACAGTTTAATGTAATTTGCAAGCTGGCAAAAGGTTGGAAGTTTCGGATCAAGAAATTGTGGACAGTCTATCAAGTAAACTTTCTTTTTGCGGAACTTTGTGTATTTTTTCACAAACTAATTTGTCACTTTTGCCAAAAAACCATATACAAAATCGGAAGGATTGGGAGAACACGCATGAGCAGAATACCTCGGATCGTGATCCTCGGCGCGGGCTACGGCGGGATCGTTACGGCGCTGCGGCTGCAGAAAGAGCTCAATTACAACGAAGCGGACGTCACGCTTGTCAATAAACACGATTACCATTATATAACGACGCATTTGCATATGCCGGCCGCCGGAACCGACGACCCGCAGAACGCTCGCGTCAGCATCCTGAAGCTGATCGACGAGTTTAAGATCGACTTCGTGAAGTCGACCGTCGTTCAAATCCGCCCGAACGATCGCAAGGTCATCCTCGAGGACGGCACGCTGTCCTACGATTACCTTGTTATCGGCCTCGGCGGCGAGCCGGAAACGTTCGGCATCCCGGGCCTCAAAGAGAACGCCCATTTCATCCGCAGCATCAACAGCGTGCGCTTGATCCGCGAGCATATCGAGTATCAGTTCGCGAGGTTCAAGAAGGAGCCGCACCGGAAGGACTACCTGACGTTCGTCGTCGGCGGCGCAGGCTTTACGGGCATCGAGTTCATCGGCGAGCTGGCGGACCGCATCCCGAAGCTGTGCAAAGAGTTCGACGTCGACCCGAGCTTCGTGAAAATATACAACGTCGAAGCCGCTCCGACGGCGCTGCCGGGCTTCGATCCGGAGCTTGTTCAGTACGCGATGGAAGTGCTGCAGAAGAAGGGCGTCACGTTCAAAATCGGCGTCGCGCTTAAAGAATGCATGCCGGACAGCATCTTGCTCGCGAACGGGGAAGAAATCAAGACGCACACGGTCATCTGGACGGGCGGCGTCCGCGGCAACAAGCTGATCGAGGAAGCGGGCTTCGAAGCGATGCGCGGCCGCATCAAAGTCGACGAGCATCTGCGCATCCCGGGCTACGACGACATCTTCGTGGTGGGCGACTGCTCGATCGTCATGAACGAAGAAGGCCGTCCGTATCCGCCGACCGCGCAAATGGCGATTCAGCAGGCGGAGGTACTGGCGCATAACTTGGTCGCGTCGATCCGGGGCTCTTCGCTCAAGGCGTTCAAATACGAGAGCAAAGGCACGGTCGCGTCGCTCGGCAAAAACGAGGCGATCGGCGTCGCGTTCAACCGGAAGCTGAAAGGCGGCACCGCGGCGATGCTGAAGAAAATGATCGATATGCGCTACCTGTACATTATCGGGGGCATTCCGCTCGTCCTCCGCAAAGGATATTTCCGGTAAGCCATGCGGCACTGCAGCGTGCAGGTTCGGGGGTTGTTGACGCGGGACGAGCTGGATCGTTACAACGCGTTGATGGACGTCGGGCACTACCTCGAGTCGCAGCAGCGGTACGATTTGGCTCAGACGGTGCAGAAGGAAATCGACCGTCTCGTGCAGCCGGCGATCGAGCGCCTGAAAGAGAAAGGGCGCGAACGCGATCGGCAGGATCAAGAATTTTTGCGGCAGATCGAACGTCTTCGCGCGGGCGAGGACGAAGACGACGAGTAAGCCGGACAAACGAACACCCTCGACGGTCGAGCCGTCGAGGGTGTTTTTCGCGGTTTGCCGCGTCCGTACGTTTAACGGATCATGTTCAAAAACTTCTCCGTATCCGTCAAATTGCCGACGAAGAAATCGCCGAACTCTCCGAAGCGCGCCGACACTTCGTCGAAGCGCATTTCGTAAACAAGCTTCTTGAACTGGAGCGCATCGTCCGCGAACAGCGTAACGCCCCACTCCCAGTCGTCGAAGCCGACGGAGCCGGTGATGATCTGCTTCACCTTGCCGGCGTACGACCGGCCGATCAGGCCGTGGCTGCGCATCATCTCGCGGCGCTCGTCCATCGACAGCATGTACCAGTTGTCGCCGCCGGAGCGGCGCTTGTTCATCGGATAGAAGCAAATGTGCTTCGCCTTCGGCATCGACGGCTTCAGCCGCGCGGCGATCTCCGGGTTTTCCATCGGGTCGGTGCCCGGCTTCGCCATGTAGTTGCTGAGCTCGACGATCGAGACGTAGCTGTGCGCCGGGATCGTTACGTCGCCGAACGTCGTTTTGTTGAATCTCGTCTCAAGCTCGTTCAGCTCTTCCAGCGTCTCGCGCAAATGAACGAAGACAAAGTCCGCTTTCTGCCCGACGATCGAGTAGAAGGCGAAGCTGCCGGTTTTGTTGTCGTCGGCCGCGGCGCAGTCCGCGACGTACGCGCGGAGGTCTTCCTCCGCCTGGCGCCGTTCCTGAGGCGTCAACGCCTTCCAGGCGGTCCAATCGATATGTCGAAAATCGTGGAGGGCGTACCAGCCTTCCAGCGTTTGTGCCGCTTCGCTCATCGGTTTCGTCACACTCCTATAGGGTTTGTCCTTATTTTACCGGAACGCCGCCTGCGGGGCAAACGAGGCCCGGTTTGACGAGCGTTCGGCGCGAATGTACACTTAGGACGATAAGAATCGCGGGAGGGTTTACGTTTCATGGATTTGAACATTTTTCAAGTCATCGTTATTTTTTTGCTGGCGTTCGTGCTGATGTTCGGCGTCGGTTTCATTTTAAACATGCTTATGAAAACGACTTGGTTTCCGATATACGCGTACGCGGCCCTGATGGCGGGCCTGTTCGTCTACTTCGAATGGGGGCAGGAGAACATGCTCGCCAACCTGCTCGAATACGGCGCCATCGACTGGCTGGCGGTCGTCGCTGGCTTGCTGGGCGCCTACGTCAGCGGTCTCGCGATCCGCACGCTGCGCGTCCGCGGCTTTAAGATGTTCTGATATAACGGGAAAATGTGTCGCGTATGGGGCTTCCTCCTCGGGGAAACGTAACGGTATCACAATCTTCAGGCTTGTTACGTTCTTTCAGGAAAGGAAGGGGACTCATGCCGAAAGCAAGCGTCAACGGCACGATATTGCATTATCACGTGCACGGCCGCGGAACGCCGATCGTATTTATTCATCCGCCGTTCCTGAACCGCGCCGTGTTTCGGTATCAAGAGGTGCAGCTCGTCGATCCGTTCCGAATCGTGACGTTCGATATTCGCGGGCACGGCTTCAGCCCGGCCTCGGAGGCGCCGCTCTCCTACCCGCTCATCGCGCAAGACGTCAAATCGCTGCTGGACCATTTGAATATTCGGCAAGCGTACTTGTGCGGCTATTCCGCCGGCGCAGGCGTCGCGCTCGAGACGATGCTGACGCATCCGGAGCGCATTCGCGGCGCGATTTTGGTCAGCGCGATGGCGGAGCCGAACAACATGACGGTGTTCGGGCAGCTGAGCGGGGCTTCGTCGCTGCTGAAGCTCGGGATGAAAACGAGCCTCGCGCTCGCGATCGCGAAGGCGAACGCGGACATGCGCGAGACGTTCCACAATTTGTATTACGAAGCGATTCGCGGGGATTTGGATAATTGGCGGCAGTATCACGAAGCGAGCTTAGCGTATTCCGCAATCGATCGGATCGCCAGCATCGAAGCGCCGACGCTGCTCGTGTACGGGGCGAAAGATCGCCGCTTCCACACGCACGGAGAGCGGCTGCACGAGCTGCTGCCGGGCTCGACGCTCGCCCGCATTCCCGACGTCGACCACGCCGTTCCGACGAGAGGCTTCGAGACGTTCCACGATCTCGTCACGAAATGGGTTATGCAGCACGAGCTGCGGGCGGCGTCGAGCGGAGCATCGCATGTGGACAAGGATTTGATCAAGAAAGCGATGGATTACGACCTTCGCATTCCCGAAGAAGTGCTCGTCGATCACGGGCTTCGGCAGTAAGGCTGCCGCGCGGGAGGAACTTGCGGGACAAGCTGCGCATTCGTGCGCAGCTTATTTTTTTGCCGCCGAAGCGGGCGGATTTATGCTACAATGATGCGTATCGAAACTTGTCGAAGTTGAGGGGGAAGCGAGCTTTTGAAATTAACGAATTTGCTGCAGCTGACGGAGCATCACACCTTCGTCGCCGTACGCCGCTTCGGACTCAGCCCCTTGGACTCCCGCATGCTTTGGTCCGCGTACCAGCCGCTGATCGGCGGCACGGCCGCGGCTTTCTATATGACGCTGTGCTCTCTGCTTCCGTCCGACGCGTCGGGCGCGAGCGAGGCGGGGACGCTCGGCCAATTGTTTCTCGCCTGCGGGCTCGAACCGAACGAACGGGGACGCAAGCGGCTCGTCGAGGAGACGTCCAAGCTGGAGGCCGTCGGTCTGCTGCGGACGTTCCGGCTGCTCGACGGGGACGAGGTGACCGGTTACGAATTCCGCCTCGAGCCTCCGCTTACGCCGGAGAAATTTTTCGGCGTGCATCACCTGTGGCTGCTGCTGCAGGAGAAGCTCGGACCGAGCGCGGCCGAGACGGTCCGCCGTTCGTTCGTGCGCGAAGGATGGTCGCTGGCTCCCGGCGAGCGTCGGGAGGAGCTGTCGGCGCCGTTCTACGAGGTGTTCCGCCTGCACGTGCCGGCGGCCGCGGCCGTCGAGGAGGCGCCGGAGCCGGTTCCGACGGCGCCGCCGGCGGACCCGGAGGCGTTCGGGCGCGACGGCTTCCGCAGCGACGAGCTGCTGCGCCGGTTCCCGCGGTCGTCGCCGCATCGGCGCGCCGTGGAGCGGCTGCTCGCGGACGCGGGCCGGCTCGCGAAGCTGAATTATATCGCCGGCCGGTACGAGCTGACGCTGAAGCAGACGGTGTCGCTGCTCGACGAGGACGGCATGTTCGACGCGAGCGGCGCATGGCAGGAGGCGCGGTTCGAGGCGCGGGCGGCGGAGATGTACCGCGGCTCGAACGCGGCCGCGCTGCGCAAGGAGCGCACCGCGCGCAAGCAGGAGCTGGCCCGCGAGGAGCCGAGCGCCGCCGCCGAGGCGATCCCGGGGCAGGAGCGGGACGTGCCGGCGCCGTATTGGCTCGAGGTGCCGGAGCAGTTCCAAGGGCAGTGCGACGTGCGGCAGTACAACGCGATGCTTGCGAATTCGCCCTATACGCGCGTGCTGAAGCTGTTCTTCGAGCCTTCGGCGGTGCCGACGGCGGTCGAGGAGGCGTTCCTCGCGATGAGCGTCAATTACCGGCTGCCGGACGAGGTGCTGAACGTGATGATCCACTACATCCGCGCCAACGATCTCGACTGGAAGCGCAACTATCTCGATGCGATCGCGGCGAACGTCGCGGGCAAACGGATTCGCTCGTTCGAGCACGCGGTGACGTATTTCCGCAGGGCGGAACAGACGCGCGGCGGTACTGCGCGAGGCGATGCAGCGGCGCGAAGCGATGCGCCGCGCGGCGAGGCCGTCGGGGCGGCGCCTCGCGAGCCGAAGCGGCGGGGCCGCCCGCCGGCGGCGGAGCGGCCGGTCATACCGGTCGCCCGAAGCGAAGGCGCAGCGGAGGCGACGGAGGAAGACATTCGTCGCATTATGGAAATGGCGAAGCGGCTGACGAACGGCGGCTGACGGAACTCCGAGGTTTTGAACAGGGTTCCTGCGGGGCCGTTCGATAGCGTTTGCGTTTGATTATGAGGGGAAAAGGGGAGAAATGCGGATGGAGTCCATGGGGAGATGGCTCGGCACCGCGTCAGGCATCGGGGAAGCGGATTGGAAACGGCAGACGATGAAAGTGCTGAACGACGGCGTCGTCGCGGCTTGGATCGATCAGCATCCGCACATCGACCGCGAGGTGCTGGCCAAAAACGTCACCCGGCTGTACCAATACGCGAAGGAAGCGAAGGAATGCGCCCGCTGCCCTGGCCTAGAGCGCTGTCCGAACGACATGCAGGGGCATTACACGCGGCTCGTCGCGACGGGCTCGGGCGCGGAGGCGACCATTGCGGACTACAAGGTGCCGTGCGCGCTGCACCAAACGAAATCCAGCCAAGACGCGATCCGCTCCCGCATCCGCAGCTTCTACGTCGACGAGCGGGCGCTCAATCAAGAGTATTCGCCGGCGGAAATCATTCAGCGGGACACCCGGAGGGCGAGCGCCGTCGAGGCGGTCATCAAGTATGTGCTTAAGACGAAGGACCAAGGGCTGCAGCCGAACGGGCTGTATCTGATGGGCGACTTCGGCACGGGCAAAACGTTCCTCGCCAGCTATATGCTCTACGAGCTCGCGAAATCGGGGTTCACGGGCGTCATCGTTTACATGCCGGATTTCGTCGAAGATTTGAAATCGATGTTCGGCGACGCGGACCGGCTGAAGGATACGATCGAGCTGCTGAAGGAGACCGATTTGCTCGTATTCGATGACATCGGCGCGGAGCATCTGAACGCATGGACGCGGGACCACGTGCTCGGCACGATTTTGAATTATCGGATGAACCGCAAGCCGACGTTCTACACGTCGAATCACGACTTGGACGGGCTGCAGAAGCATCTCAGCTTCACGACGCGCGAAGGCGAGGACCAATACCGCGGACAGCGGGTAATGGACCGGATTCGACCGTTCGTCGAGGTCATCGAGGTCGCGGGCCGCAATCAACGGGGAACATGAAAAAGGGAACATGAAAAAACGCCTGACGGGGATCGGCCGAGCCGATTCCGTCAGGCGTTCGTTATGTTCTTGTTCATTAGGCGTCAGCGCGTCATGACTTGAATGACGGTCGCCACGACGGCAACGAGCAGCATGAAGCCGAACATGCCCATGAAGCCCACGCCGACGTCGAGCAAATCGTTGCGCGGCTCTTCGTTCACGTGCTGTCTCGGGTCGTTCATTTTCGGGTCCCCCTTTGCATTCCATGTCAACAGTATAGAAAATCGCGATGCCCTTGTAAAGCGTCAAGGTTGTGACAATACTAAGAAGGTTCCTGCGGCCCCCCGCGGTTATGACGCCGCGCGTTTTTGTGGTATACTTTGGAGTGTTGACTTATTCTCGCATGAAGGAGGTACATCGAACATGGCTATCGTAAACGTAAGCGACGATTCCTTCAAGACCGAAGTGGAAGGCTCGGGCACGGTGCTCGTCGATTTTTGGGCGCCTTGGTGCGGTCCGTGCAAAATGATCGCTCCGGTTCTCGAGGAACTCGATAAAGAAATGGGCAGCCTGAAGATCGCGAAAGTGAACGTCGACGACAATCCGGAGTCCGCGGGCCGTTTCGGCGTTATGAGCATCCCGACGCTGATCGTCTTCAAGAACGGAGAACCGGTCGACAAGGTGGTCGGCTTCCAATCCAAGGACGCCCTCAAGAACGTCGTCAGCCGTCATATGTAAGGTCCTACAACCCTCTCCCGTTTATGCGGGGAGGGTTTTTATTTGCCCTCGGTTCGTTCGCTGCCGCATATTTCCGACGCCTCTGCCGTTTGTGCGGAACCGTTTTTCGTGTACAATCGTTTCAGAGGAGTTCCATCGTGGGAGATGGCGGAGGAAAGGGGGACGGACGCGTGGACGGAACGCCGGGCCGGGATCGGGAGAAGGAGCTGGAAGCGATTCGCCATAAGCTGGCGCTGCTTCCCGACAAACCGGGTTGTTATTTGATGAAGAACGCCGAGGGCACCATTATTTACGTCGGCAAAGCGAAGGTGCTGAAAAACCGGGTGCGCTCGTATTTTACGGGCAGCCATACGGCGAAGACGCTTCGGCTCGTGAACGACATCGTCGATTTCGAATATATCGTGACCGCGAACAACATCGAGGCCTTACTGCTCGAATGCAATTTGATCAAGCAGCACAGCCCGAAATATAACGTCCTGCTGAAGGACGACAAATCGTTCCCGTATTTGAAAATTACGAACGAAGCGCATCCGCGGCTCGAGGTGACGCGGCGGGTGCTGAAGGATAAAGCGAAATATTTCGGGCCGTACCCGAACGCGTTCGCCGCGCAGCAAACGAAGAAGCTGCTCGACCGGCTGTACCCGCTGCGCAAGTGCAAGACGCTGCCGGATAAGGTGTGCTTGTATTATCATATCGGGCAGTGCGTCGCGCCGTGCGAGTATCCCGTCGAGAAGGCGGAGTACGAACGGATGGTCGCGGAAATTACGCGGTTTTTGAACGGCGGGCACGACGCGATCCGCAGCGAGCTGCAGGAGAAAATGGCGGCGGCGGCCGAGGAGCTGAACTTCGAGCGGGCGCGGGAGCTGCGCGACATGATCGCGGCGATCGACGCGCTGATGGAGAAGCAGACGATCACGGCGGCCGCGGCCGTCGACCGCGACGTGTTCGGCTACGCCACCGACAAGGGCTGGATGTGCGTGCAGATCATGTACATGCGGCAGGGGAAAATGATCGAGCGGCGCGCGTCGGCGTTCCCGTATTACGGCGAGGCGTACGAGGATTTCTTGACGTACGTCACGCAGTATTACAGCGACAACCCGGCGCTGCCGAAGGAGATTTTGCTGCCGGCGCCGCCGGAGGAGGCGGATGCCGCTGCTCCGGGGAGCGAAGGCGTTGCGGCGGCCGAAGGCGCTGCGGTCGACGGCCTCGGCGCGGGGATCGAGGGCTCCGCGGCGGCGGATGCGGGCGACACGGCGAAGGCGTTCGAAACGTGGCTGAAAATCAAGGTGCACGTGCCGCAGCGCGGCGACAAGAAGAAGATGGTCGAGATGGCGTGCGACAACGCCCGCGTGGCGCTGGAAGAGAAATTCCGCTTGATCGAGCGGGACGAGGAGCGCACCGTGAAGGCGGTCGAAGGGCTGGCCGAATGGATCGGGCTCGAACGGATTCATCGGATCGAAGCGTTCGACAACTCGAACATCCAAGGCACCGACCCGGTGTCGGCGATGGTCGTCTTCATCGACGGGAAGCCGGAGCGGAAGGAGTACCGGAAGTACAAAATCAAGACGGTCGTCGGACCGGACGATTACGCGACGATGCGCGAGGTCATCCGCCGGCGGTACGAACGCGTGCTGCGCGAAGGGCTGCCGCTGCCGGACCTCGTCGTCGTGGACGGCGGCAAAGGGCAAATCGCCGCGGCGGTCGACGTGCTGGAGAACGAGCTCGGCTTGTTCGTGCCGGTGTGCGGGCTCGTGAAGGACGCGAAGCATAAGACGGCGCAGCTCATGGTCGGGGATCCGCCGACGCCCGTGCCGCTGCGCCGCGACAGCCAGGAGTTTTATTTGCTGCAGCGCATCCAGGAGGAAGTGCATCGCTTCGCGATCACGTTCCACCGGGATACGCGTTCGAAGCGTTCGTTCGCGTCGGTGCTGGACGCGATTCCGGGCATCGGCGAGAAGCGGCGGAAGCTGCTGCTTAAGCATTTTGGCAGCGTGAAGGCGATCCGCGAGGCCGACGTGGACGCGTTCCGCGGGCTCGGCTTCGGCGACAAGCTGGCGCGGCAAATCGTCGACGCGCTGCGCGGCGACGCGGAAGCGGAAGCGGCCGGCGCAGAGGCCGAAGAAGCCGCGGCGGCTGCGGCGGAGGCTGGCGAGGCCGCGGAGGCGGAAGCGACCGAGCGGGCGTAAGCGCGCTCGGTCACCGCGCCGCAAGCGCCGGTGGAGCCGACTTACAACTTAACGCGCCGCAAGCGCAAACGAAAGGGCTGCCTCAGTAGGCAGCCCTTTCGTTGTTTACGCCGGCTCCGGCGGAGGCGCGGCGCGGCGGCGCAGACGTACGGCCAGCGCGACCAGCAGCGGCGACGCCAAATACAGCGCGGACAAGCCGAAGTTGGCGGCGGTCGGCGAGTTCGCCGTGATGGAGATGCCCATCCAGATCAAATCGACGACCGCATGCGCGAACACGGCCGCGAGGAAGCCGTGCTTCAAGAAGATGTACGCGAACGCGAAGCCGAGTACGGTCACTTCGACGAGCCGCGTGTAGAACGGATAAATCGGATACTGCACGTGCCCGAGCGCCCAAATCAAGCTGCTGACGAGCACGGCGGGAACGGTGAACCGAACGAGCTTTTTCAGCGCCGGAATGGCGAACAGCCGGTACACGCCTTCCTCGGATATGGCGGCACACCAAGCGAGCACCGGCAGCAGCGCCGGATACGCCATGTTGTTGGCCGACGTCAGCGCGTCGATCGTGTACCATGTGTCTAAGCTGTGATCGGCGGCCAGCAGCAAGATCGTCTGCAGCCCGAGCAGCACCGGGGCGAACAGATACCCTTTGCCGACGGCGCCGAGCACGTGCGATGCGTAGCCGGGCCGCTCCGGCAGCGGCCAGACGTCCGCGTTCTGCCCCCGCATGAGCTGGTCGCCCGCGACGAGGCTGAAGTATAGCCCGATCGCGAGGGCGAGCGTCATGGCGTTGGCGAGGAATAGCATCGCGACGAGGCCGGCGATCGTTTCCGCCGGGTCGAGCTCGGCGAGCCCCCAATACGCGCCGCCGTTAATAATGTCGAGCGCCGTCGCTTTGATGCCCGGGTACATGTTGACGTTGATCGCGCAGTATAACAATCCGAACGCGAGCGCCATGACGGCGCCGCGCGACCAGCGCACATGCTTGAGCTGGATAAGCGCGTAAATCATGGCGGCGAACTGCAGCGCTCCGCTCAGGAGCAGCCCCGCGCTGCCGAGAAGGCCGGCGAGCGTGTCCTGCTCCGCCGCCTTCGCTTCGTATTCGTCCGGCACGTCCCACAGCACGGACACCGCCGCCGCGCCTTCCGCATCGGCCCGGACGGTGAGCTCCGCCGCCGCATCGCCGAGCGCACCGCCCTCGAGCCGGTACCCGAGCTCTCCGGCTTCTTCGTCCGTCCACGCGAGCTCCGCGTTCATCCCGGACAAGCCGAGCGCCTCTAGCGTTTCCTGTCCTATGCGTTCCAGATCGCCCGCGGAAGCCGCTTCCCCGGAACGCGCCAGCTCCCATTCGACCGGCAGCCCCGTGTACGGATTGATGTCCACGAAATGCGTAACGCCGGCGCCGACGTCTCTGACTTCGACCCGGTACGCTTCAAGAGGCAGCACCGGGCGCAACACTTCCAACACGTCTTCCAGCAAACCGGCTTGATCGAAATAGCCGAACGCGAGCCGATCCGCCGCGTACATCGCGAACGACTTCAGCTCCGCTTCCGCGCCGATCCGCTCGCGGACGAACTGTTCGGCCGCCGCCGCGGCCGAGCCGCGGTCGACGGCGTGCTTCGCCGCGTCCGGCTGATCGCCCGAAAGCAGCGGCGCGACATTCACCGCCAGAAACAGCGCCAAGCCGACCAGCGCGGCGATCCACAACCATCCGTTTTTAAGACGAGACATGATTTCGCTCCCAACGTTTTGTAGATACTAATATGGATAAGGCATTGTTATATTGTACCATAGCCGCGGAAACCCATTCACGCTACCCCCACAGCTTCGTCTGCTTCGCGAGCTCGATCAATTGAACGGCCGCAGGGGACAGCGTTCCGTGCTTTGCGTAAATGAGCGACGTCGTGCGAGTGATATGAGCAATTTCCGGAATTTGCCGCACGACGACGGCATTGTCGTCAAGCAGGCTGCTCCGCAAATACGATTGGGGGAGCAGCGACGCCAAGTGGCAGGCGGACACCAACCGGACGATCACCTCGAAGGAATCGATCTCCATCTTCACGTCGGGCGTGACATTGGACGCCTCCAGCAGTTCGTCCGTCAAGACGCGGTACCACGTTCCTTGGGAAAACAGAATCATCGGCAGCCGCTGCAGATCGGTAATCGCGAGATCCGTCTTGCCTTCGAGCGGATGGAACGCCGGCAGCACGAGCGCCAAATGGTCGTCGAACAGCGGCACGCATTCGGTGTCCGGCGTGTCGACGGCGGAGGCGACGAGGCCGATGTCGCATTTTTTCTCTTTCACGAGCGTGACGATTTCGTGCGTCTTGCCGGTGACGGCGTGGATGTCGACGTCGGGCGCGTGGCGCGTGAAGGCGGCGATCAAATCCGGCAGCGTCGATTGCAGCGTCGTGAGGCTCGCGCCGAGCGTCAGCCGCCCTCGGTTCGCCGACGTGAATTCGCCGAGCGTCCGCAGGAAGCGGCCTTGGAGGCGGCGCATCTCGACGGCGAATTCGTAGCTGATTTGGCCGACGCGCGTCAGCTCGAGCCGCTTGCCGCGGCGGTGGAACAGCTTCACGCCGAGCTCCTCTTCGAGCGACGCGATTTTGCGCGAGAGCGCCGGCTGGCTGATGTTAAGCGCCTGAGCCGCCTTATTGACGCTTTGGTGCTCCACGACGGCGGCCAGCGCCTGCATTTGGTCATACACGATTCAACACTCTCCCAAGTAAAGCATATAACGTTTAGTTATTATTCATTATAAGAAATCAGCACTTCCATTATAAGAGGGAACGCGTTATTATTTATTATGTGAAATTTTCATGAACGGGCGTATAGGGATCCGTATTGACGGACATCCCCCGCGGGAGTAGAATGGTCTACGGTTTGTCACAGGGGGACGAAACGAAACGGCGATATCAAACAGGGAGGAACAAGGAACATGAAAGGGAATTCGTATTTGCACCGAAAGATCCACTCCTTACTTGGCGTCCTTCCGCTGGGCGGGTTTTTCGTCGAGCATTTGCTCACGAACTACTCTGCATATCAAGGCGGACAAGAACGCTTTCTGGAGCACGTGCACTGGATCCACAGCCTGCCGCTCGTGTTGGCGCTCGAAATTTTCTTGATTTGGCTGCCGCTGCTGTACCACGGCGTATACGGATTGTACGTGGCCTACCAGTCGCGGAACAACGTTTCGAACTACGGCTATGTGCGCAACTGGGCGTTCGCGCTCCAGCGCATTACCGGGGTCGTGACGTTCGTTTTCGTCATATGGCACATTTGGAACACGCGCGTTCAAATCGCGCTCGGCACGGTCGAGCAGGACGCGATCGGCGTGCACATGCATGAAATCGCGTCGAACCCGTTGTATTACTGGATTTATATTGTGTGCATCATCGCAGCAGTATTCCATTTCTGCAACGGCCTCTGGTCGTTCCTTGTATCCTGGGGCATTACGGTCGGTCCGCGCGCGCAGCGCGCAGCGTCGTATGCGACGATGGGCTTGTTCGTAATCATGACGATCATGTTTATCATGTCCCTGAACGCGTTCTTGGACGAATCTTTCGCGGAGCCGATCGCCTCTGCGTTCTTACAATAAATGGGTGAGGAGTGAACGGAACTCATGGCGAATCAAAACATCATTGTCGTCGGCGGCGGTCTCGCCGGTTTGATGGCGACCATTAAAGCGGCCGAAGCCGGCATGAAAGTAGATCTGTTTTCGCTCGTGCCCGTCAAGCGTTCCCACTCGGTGTGCGCGCAAGGCGGCATCAACGGCGCGGTGAACACGAAAGGCGAAGGCGACTCCCCTTGGGAGCATTTCGACGATACGATTTACGGCGGCGACTTCCTCGCGAACCAGCCTCCGGTCAAAGCGATGTGCGAAGCGGCCCCGGGCATCATCCACTTGATGGACCGGATGGGCGTTATGTTCAACCGGACGCCGGAAGGCCTCCTCGATTTCCGCCGTTTCGGCGGCACGAAGCATCACCGCACGGCGTTCGCGGGCGCGACGACGGGCCAGCAGCTGCTGTACGCGCTCGATGAGCAAGTGCGCCGCTGGGAAGTCGCGGGCCTCGTGCAGAAGTACGAGCACTGGGAATTCCTCGGCGCGGTCATCGACGACGACGGCGTTTGCCGCGGCATCGCGGCGCAGGATCTTCGCTCGATGGAGGTGCACACGTTCCGCGCGGACGCGGTCATTTTGGCGACGGGCGGCCCCGGCATCATTTTCGGCAAGTCGACGAACTCGGTCATCAACACGGGCACGGCGGCGAGCGCGGTGTATCAGCAAGGCGTGCACTACGCGAACGGCGAATTCATCCAAATTCACCCGACGGCCATCCCGGGCGACGACAAGCTTCGTCTTATGTCCGAGTCGGCGCGCGGCGAAGGCGGACGCATCTGGACGTACAAAGACGGCAAGCCGTGGTACTTCCTCGAGGAAAAATATCCGGCGTACGGGAACCTTGTTCCCCGCGACATCGCGACGCGCGAAATTTTCCACGTCTGCGTAGACCTGAAGCTCGGCGTCAACGGCGAGAACATGGTGTACCTCGACCTGTCGCATAAGGATCCGAAGGAACTCGACGTCAAACTCGGCGGCATCATCGAGATTTACGAGAAGTTCATGGGCGACGACCCGCGGAAAATTCCGATGAAAATTTTCCCGGCGGTTCACTACTCGATGGGCGGCATGTGGGTCGACTACAATCAGATGACGAACATCCCGGGCCTCTTCGCCGCGGGCGAGTGCGAATACCAATATCACGGCGCGAACCGCCTCGGCGCAAACTCGCTCCTGTCCGCGATTTTCGGCGGCATGGTGGCGGGCCCGAAAGCAGTCGAATATATCAAGGGCTTGAAAAAGTCCGCGGCCGACGTGGACGAGCGCGTATTCAGCCAAGAGCGCAAGCGTCACACGGAAAAGTACGAGTCGATTCTCGGCATGACGAAGGGCAACGAAAACCCGTACGTCCTGCATAAAGAGCTCGGCGAGTGGATGATCGACAACATGACGGTCGTCCGTTACAACAAGAAGCTTCAAGAGACGGACAACAAAATCCAAGAACTCATGGAGCGCTACAAAAACATCAACATCAACGACACGGCGAAATGGTCCAACCAAGCGGTCGCGTTCACGCGCCAGCTGTGGAACATGTTCGAGCTCGCACGCGTCATGACGATCGGCGCGCTTATGCGGAACGAAAGCCGCGGCGCGCATTACAAACCGGAATTCCCGGAACGCGACGACGAGAACTTCATGAAGACGACGATCGCGAAGTACACGCCGAACGGTCCGGAAATTTCCTACGAAGATATCGACGTCTCGCTCATCCCGCCGCGGAAGCGCGACTACACATCGGATAAGAAAAAATAAAAAAGGAGGGTGCTGATTCGATGTCTACGACAGTGGCGAACGAGAAAAAAACGGTTAAGTTTATCGTAAAGCGACAGGATACGCCGGATTCTCAACCGTACACGGAGGAATTCGAAATCCCGTACCGCCCGAACATGAACGTCATCAGCGCGCTCATGGAAGTGCAGCGAAATCCCGTGAACGCGAAGGGCGAACAGACGGCAGCGGTATGCTGGGAGTCGAACTGCCTCGAGGAAGTTTGCGGCGCCTGCTCCATGGTGATCAACGGCAAGCCTCGCCAAGCGTGCACGGCGCTCGTCGACAAGCTCGAGCAGCCAGTTCGGCTTGAACCGATGAAGACGTTCCCGGTCATGCGGGACCTCGTCATCGACCGCGGCCGCATGTTCAACGCGCTGAAGCGCGTGAAGGCGTGGATTCCGATCGATGGCACGTACGACCTCGGCCCGGGTCCGCGCATGGCGGAAGCGAAGCGCCAGTGGGCGTACGAGCTGTCCAAGTGCATGACGTGCGGCGTCTGCCTCGAGGCGTGCCCGAACGTGAACGAACGAAGCGACTTCATCGGCCCGGCGCCGATTTCGCAGGTGCGGCTGTTCAACGCGCATCCGACGGGCGAGATGAACGCCGACGAGCGTCTGGAAGCGCTCATGACAGACGGCGGCATCGAAGGCTGCGGCAACTCGCAAAACTGCGTGCAGTCGTGCCCGAAGGGCATTCCGCTCACGACGTCGATCGCGGCGATCAACCGCGACACGACGAAGCTGCTGTTCAAGAAGTGGCTGACGCAGTAATAGCAAACATCTTCAATAATAAAGCCTGCAGGCAGTTCCGCTGGAACAATCCTGCAGGCTTTATTATTTTTGAGATAAATACAATGTGCAATCTTGGTTTTTATTATAAAATATCAATGTTAAAAACTTTCGTTATCGGGGTGCTGAATGAATAGAAGCTATTATTTGCGGACGTTCCTGAACCATTTCTGGCTGAGACCGGAAAACGCTATTCTGCTTTCGCTGCGGGCAGAGTCATATTGGAAAACGATTCAAGCGGCGGGGGCGGACGGAACTAAAATCGACGTCTCCTGCGGCGACGGCGTTTTTTCATTTTTAACGTTCGGCGGTCAAACATCCCCAGATTCGGACATGTTTAGAGCTATTAAGTTCGGAAAACGTGAGGGAGAGTTCGATGCATTCGATTTTTTCGACGATACTTATAAAATCAAGGTAGAAAAATCCCCAGAGATTCGTTATGAGTATGGGGCCGATTGGAAGAGCTCCCTCATCCAGAAGGCGGAGAAATTAAACTTCTACGACAATACTTTGGTGCATGACAACAACCTTCCGCTGCCTTTTGCGGACGAATCGATGGACTATGTGTATTCAAACAGCTCTTATTGGGTAGAAAACTTTGAAAACCACATTAAGGACCTCGTCCGAATCACGAAGCAAGGTGGATATGTCGTTTTACAAATCAAAAACGACAATATTAAGAAGCTTTCCTCCAAAGTTTATGCGCCGATGATGGGCGAAACGTTCCATAAAATTATTGATGCCGGACGAGCTTCCACTTGGAAAGGTCTTCGTTCGAAGGACGAGCTTGTTCGCTTCATTTCTTCCATTGACGATGCGAAGCTAGAAACGATAGAGCCGATTTACGGTGATATCTTAGCAGTCGTTTGGGATATCGGACTTAGGCCGTTATTCAATCCGCTGGTGAAAATGGCGAACAATTTAAGCGACGGACAGCGCATCGAAATCAAGAACGAGTGGAACGAAATTTTCTTCCAACTGTTTGAAGAAGTTATTAACAAATACCGTGTCGTCGAGGAGCAGGCGATCGAGCACACATTCGTCCTCCGGAAGTTGTAATCACTACCGAAAGATCCATAAGCTATGTTACCAATGACCAGCCCTCGGTCGAACTTGTTCGACTAGGGGGCTGGTCTTATCAATCGCTCCAATCCACCGATACGACCTGCCGCGTTCGCGTATCGATCGCCGCGGCCATTTCGCGGGGCGAGCCGCCCAGTTCGCTTCGGAAACGAACGACCAACCGCTCTTCCGTCCTCTCGCCCCCGGCGAACCGCGGCTCGATCTCGCGGAGCGATTCGACCGTTCGGCGGTCGGTTCGCGCCCATTGACCGTCTGTATCTTTGAGATACCATATTCCGTTCTCCTCTTTGACCAAATGCGCATACGTGCGCTCCGCGAACCACTGACCGGCGCGGGCGTCTTCCAGGGCGAGGGTGATCGCTTCTTGGACGGAAATCAAATCGCGCTCCCCCGCGACGGCGAATTTCGCCTCGGAGGAAATGTCGGCAAGCGGCCGCGCCCCGTAGCGCGCAATCATGGCGTCCAGCGATTCCCCGTCGCGGCGTTCCATCTCGCCGGCCAGCACGACGGCCAGCAGCTTGTAGCTGCCGGAGGGCGCGGGAATGTCGTCGCCCGACCCGAACCCAGACCAAGGATCGGCTACGCGCTGATCCCACACATAGGTTTGTTCCAGCGTTTCGTACGGACCCAACGTATACACGAACAGATCGGATATGTCCGCGTGCGCCGCGGCGCGTTCCAAGCGACTCTCCGGCACGAACTCGCCCTGCCAATGTTCCGCCTGGTGCACGGCTCGCACGAGAGCGATCCCCTCGGCGTTCCCGGGCACGGTGACGGTTTGCTCGTCGCCGGTTCGGTTGACGATCGTGACGGCGGCGGCGATCGATTCCCCGAGCTCGTATTCCGTCCGAGTCAGTTGAACGGTTATCGCGATGCCGGGGTTATCGGAAGTTCCCGCGTCATGATCAATGCAGACGATGAAGATGGCGAGCGTCAAAAGGAACGAACTTCTTTTCCATAGGCTCATCTCACAAATCCTCCGTATTTTTCGTCTCAATACGTTTGCTTACCCGCCGGGGTTCCGCCTTTGCCGATCAGATCCGCCTCAAAAAATAAATCGCGTGCACCGCGAAGGCGCCGTCTAGCGGCTTTCGACCGTGGTATAATAGGGTTCAATCTCAACGAGAACCGAGGTGAGCCGCGGCATGACGCTCCCGCTGATGTTGCGGAGACGGCCCGCTCCCGCTTCCTTGCCGCCCGAGAAGCGGCTGTCCAAGGAAGCCGTCGCGACGATTACGCTGCACAGCCTGTACCAGCTCGGCGCTTCCATGTCGGGCGTGTTCTTAAACTTATATTTGTGGCGGCTGACGGAGAGCCTTACGATCAACGGCTGGTACGCGCTGCTGACGTACGCGATCGGGCCGCCGGCGTTCCTGCTCGCCGGCAAATTCGCGAAGACGAGGGACCGGCTGTTTACATACCGGATCGGCATCGCCGCGACCGCGTTGTTTTATTTGCTCGTCGTCATCGCCGGCGCCCGCGTCGCCGATTACTTTTTCGTTTTCGCGCTGCTGCAGGGCACGGCCGGCGCCTTTTATTGGCTCGGGTATTTGACGCTCATGTATGACGTATCGACCGATGCGAATCGAATCCGTTATTTGGGACTGAACTCGATTGCGTTCAATTTGGCCGGACTGATCGGCCCGGCGACGGCCGGCTTCGTGATCGCGTTACACGGCGGGTTGGAGGGCTACATGCTCGTGTTCACGGGGGCGTTCCTGCTGTTCGCGGCGACGACGGCCGGCAGCTTCCGATTGAAGGCGCAGGGCACGCATCATAAGTCGTATTACGTGCGATTGGTACCGTTGCTGCTGCGGAAAAACGAAGCGTTCCGGCACGGCCTGTACGGCTGGTGGTGCCTTGGATTGTACCAAGGGCTGCTGCTGTTTTTGCCGAACATCTTGCTGTTCCATGTGCTTGGTCAGGAGGATTTGGTCGGCTACGCCGGCGTCGGTCTGCTGGGGCTGACGATTGCGACTAGTTACGCGCTGTCCCGCTACGGCAAGCCGGAGTTCGCGAAGCGGTACAGCCTCGCCGCGGCGGCGGCTTTCACGACGGGGGCGGCGACGCTCGCGGCGTTCGGCGTAACGCCTTGGACGGTTGCGGCGTTCGCGATGTCGTTCTATGCCTGCATGCCGCTGCTCGTCAATTCGTTCTCCGCGTATCATTACCGGCTCGTCGGCCAGCTGCCGCTCAAAGGCAACCTGCGGGTGGAGACGATCGTCGCCCGGGAGACGTTCATTAACCTCGGGCGCGTGATCGGATTAATTTTGCTTATTTTGCTTTCGAAGGATTTGTCCAGTCCTTGGCTCGGCGCCGTTGTCCTTTTCGCCGCGGCGATGCAATTCCATTTCGCTTGGATCATCAAACGGGAGCGGTGACGCCCCGTTTTTTCTGTTTGCGGTAATCCGTCGGCGCGACGCCTCGGCTTTCTTTGAACATGCGGGAGAACGTCTTGTACGAGCCGAAGCCGACTTCGTGCGCGATGTCCGTGACGCTCATGTCGGTGGAGGCGAGCAGGCTGCTCGCTTGGCGGAGCCGAAGCTCGTGCAGAAACCGGACGAACGTTTGGCCCGTAGCTTCCTTGATCACTTCGCTCATGCGGGAGACGCTGAGCGAAAACTTCCGCGCGAGCTCGGTCAGCGTCAGCTCTTCTTGATAGTTGCTGTGGATGTAGCGGATGACGGCCCAAACGGTGCTCCGCCGGCTGGTCGCGATCGGGGGCGGCGCCGACGGCGGGATAGGCTCCCGCTGGCGCAGCCGGTCGAACCGGACGAGCGTCTCCATCAGCTTCGCCTTCAGCAGCGTGTCGCGCCACCGGTCGTCCGCGCGGTATTCGCGGTGCATGTCTTCGACGAGCCGCTTCATCTCTTCCATCGCCCGCTCGCCGAACTGCGCGTGCGCGGGCAGCGCGTCAAGGCCGGCGAACAGCTCGCCGAAGGCGCCGCTCATGCCGGTTTCGACAAGCAGCTCCATGCCGAAGTTGCAATTGTACAGGACAAGCGTGCTGCCGGGATCCGTAAACAGCTCGTGCACCTGATACGGCAGAATGAACGTGAACGTGCCGGGCACCATCGGGTGGCGCACCCCGTCGATCGTCTCCGAGCCGCTGCCTTCGACGACGAACGAAAATTCGAGAAAATCGTGCCGATGCGCCGGATAGCCGGCGGTCAGACGGTGCAGGCCGATATGGAAAGGGAAGGGCGCGTGCATATTCGGGTACGTGCGCAAATACTCGGGGTAATGGGTCATGCGGCGGCTCCTCCGAAAAAATGAGACATTAACCGAAACGAGCGGTACGTTCTTTCCGCACGGCTCGTATACCATGATGATAGCAAACATTCGATCTCGGGAGGAATAGCAAGATGAGCAATAAAATTCGAATTGGCGTCATCGGGGCAGGCAACATTGGAAACGTTCACATGCAGGAGTTTTCGAAACTCGCGGACCAGTGCGAAATTACGGCAGTCACGGACGCTTACTTGCCGCTCGCGGAAGCGCGGGCGAAGGAATACGGGATCGGCTTCGTGGCGCCTTCGCCGGAGGCGTTGATCGAAGACGATCGAGTAGACGCCGTCGTCATCGGCGTGCCGAACCAGTTCCACGCGCCTCTTGCGGTGCATGCGCTGAAGGCGAACAAGCACGTCCTGTTGGAAAAGCCGATGGGCATCAACGCGGAGGCGGCGCGAGACATTATGCGCGCGGCGCGCGATTCGGACCGGACGCTGATGGTCGCCCATCAGATGCGCTGGGAGCCGGTGCCGATGCAAATTAAGGCGCAGGTGGAGCGCGGGGAGCTCGGCCGCATTTACACGGCGAAGACGGGCTGGTACCGCCGGAAGGGCATTCCCGGCTGGGGTACGTGGTTCACGCGGATGGATCAATCGGGCGGCGGCCCGCTCATCGATATCGGCGTTCATATGCTCGACTTGGCGCTGTACCTGATGGGCAACCCGAAGCCGGTCTCCGTTTACGGCTCGACGTACGCGGAGTTCGGGCCGAAGCGCAAAGGCATCGGCACGTGGGGCAAGCCGAACTGGGACGGCGTGTACGACGTCGAGGATTTGGCTACGGCCATGATTAAAATGGAGGATGGCTCTTCGCTGACGCTCGAGGTGAGCTGGGCGGTCCATATGGACACGGACAGCACGCCGTTCATCCACCTGATGGGCAGCGAAGGCGGGGCGTCGTACCGCGGCAGCCACGGCAAGCTGCTGACCGAGAAGTTCGACCGTCCGATGGAGGTCGAGCTGCGTGCGCCGGAGCAGGACGAAGGCGCGCGTCAGCGGCTGTCGAAGCATTTCCTCGAGTGCGTGCGCGAAGGCAAGCAGCCGATTACGTCGGCTCTGACGGGCTTTACGAACAACCTCGTGCTCGACGCGATTTACGAATCGTCGCGCACGGGCAGCGAAGTAAAGCTGAACTGGGACTATTAATCGGTCGAAGGAGACGGTACGATGAAGATCGGATTGACGCGCGCCGGACTCGGCAATATCGGGACGGACGAACGATTCATTGAACTGGCGGGCGCCTACGGCTTCGAGGCGGTCGACGTCGACCCGCTGGGACTGATCGAGCGGGGCGGAGCGGACGGCGCCCGCGCGCTGCTCGAGAAGAGCGGCGTCTCGATCGGCGCGATGGGACTGCCGGTCGAATGGCGGACGACGGACGAGGCGTTCCGCGCCGGGCTTGCGAAGCTGCAAGCCGCCGCGGAAGCGGGGGCGCAGCTCGGCTGCACCGCATGCTGCACCTACATTTTGCCGTCGACGGACCTGCCGGCCGCCCACTTCATGGCGCAGGCGATTCGCCGGCTGCGCCTGTGCGCGCAGCTGCTCGGGGCGTACGGCATCCGCCTCGGCCTCGAGTATGTCGGTCCGCATCATCTGCGGACGCGGTGGGCGAATCCGTACATTTGGACGCAGGAGGAGACGCTGGAGCTGATCGAGGCGATCGGCGAACCGAACGTCGGCCTGCTGCTCGATTCGTACCACTGGTACACGACAGGGCTCGCCGCCGACGACATCGCTGCGCTGCAGCCGCACCAGATCGTGCACGTCCATTTGAACGACGCGCGCGACGTGCCGGTATCGGAGGCGCTCGACAACGACCGCGTGTACCCGGGCGAGGGCGTGATCGATTTGCCCGCGTTCCTGCGCGCGGTCCATGCGACCGGCTACCGCGGCGCGGTGTCGCAGGAGGTGCTGACGCCGTCCGCGCCGACCGACCCGGCCGAAGCGCTGCTGCAGCGCACCAAAGCCGGCTTCGACCGCGTGTTCGCGGCGGCAGGATTGCGCTGAGCCGGCGCGGAAGTTCGGGGGGCGCATTTGTCATCAAACGGTAATATTGGCGTTACGGCGCCCTAATATTGGGGGCGTATAGTAATAGGCAAGACCCCCTTTGAAATATATATTTTGGACCTGAACGCACGTCGGCGTCAGGTCCCCTTTTTTTGTCTCCATAACAAAAAAAGGCAGGCATCGAGCCCGCCGCCGAACTTTAAGTTACAGCTCCACCGTCACGCGCTTGCGCTGCCGGAAGTAGCACCATTCCTTGTAGCCGATCTCTTTCAGCTTCTGCCGCACGAATTCCCAATCGTCCGCCACCCGCTCGGGGGTGTGCGCGTCGGAGCCGAACGTCACCTTCACGCCGAAATAATGGGCCCGCTCCAGAATGACGTCCGCCGGATACCAGCCGCCGACCTCTTTCATTTTGCCGGACGTATTGATTTCGATGGCGATGTCGCACTCGGCGATCAACTGCAGCGTCTTGTCGACCGCCTCCGTCTGGATGTCGGAAAACGCGGGATAGTACGCCTTCATGGCGTCGATATGGCCGAGCACGTCGAACATGCCGCTTCGCGCCGAACGCCCGATCAGCTCGTAGTACCGTTCCTTCGTTGCCAGCTTCTCCGCTTCGGTCAGCTTTTTCCAACGGTTGCGGTTGAAGATCGATACGCCGTCCACTTGGTGAACGGAGCCGATAATATAATCGAACGGGTATTTCGCATAGACGTTCTTGTATTTGTCCAGATGCTCGGGAAAAAAGTCGGACTCGACCCCGAGCAGCACTTCGATGCGCCCCGCGTATTTCTCCTTCAGCCGCAGCACTTCGTTCACGTAATTCGGAAATTCGCTCGCCGCCATGGCGATGCCCGGGAACGGGTGATCGTCCTTGTGGCCGAAATACGGCGAGTGGTCCGAGATGCCGATCGCGCCGACGCCGCGTTCGATCGCGGCCTCGATGTAGCGCTCGATCCCGCCTTCTGCGTGACCGCAGCGCTCGTGATGCGTATGCAGATCGAATATCATGCAAAACCCTCCTTATTCGGAGCCGTAAAATTGCGTCTCCGGCATGCCCTTCAGATCGCTTAAAAATTGCCGCATCGCGGAATTGAGGTATCTGCCCGTCTTCGTGATGACGCCGACGGGATGGCTGATTTCGAGCTCGTTCACTTGAATCATTTTGAGGGTGCCGAGCCGAAGCTCGTTTCCGACCGACATTTTCGAAATGATGCCCGCCCCCAGGTTGAGCTCCACCATTCGCTTCACTTCTTCGCTGCTCTGCAGCTCCATGACGGTTTTCGGCTCGATGCCGTGCTTCCCGAACAACGCGTCGACGAACCGGCGCCCCGCCGTGTCCGGCGACAGCATAATGAGCGGCAGCCCCTGCAGCGCGGAGAGCGGAAGATGCTTGTGCGCCGCGAGCGGATGCTCGGGCGCGACGACCAGCTCGAACGTGTCGTAATACAGCACCGACGTCGCGAGGGTCGGCGTTTTCTCGAACAAATACGTAATGCCGACGTCGATGGCGCCGCTCTCGACGTTCGCCATAATTTGCGACGAAGTCATCGAGTGGATCGTCGTCTGAATCAACGGATACTGGTCTTTAAAGTAGGAAAGGACGCGGGGTAAAATTTGGATGGCGATCGACGTCGTCGTGCCGAGCCGGATGTGCCCTTGCGGCGTCGCGTTAATGTCGCTGAGCTTCATTTTCAGCTCGTCCACGATGCCGAGAATTTTCTCCGCTTGTTCGAGAAACAGCACGCCCGCATCGGTCAGCGTCACCGGCTGATTCCGGTCGACGAGCACCGCGCCGAATTCGTCTTCAAGGCTTTTAATTTGCGCGGAAACGGCGGGCTGCGTCAAATTGAGCAGTTCCCCGGCCTTCCGGAAGCTCATCGTTTTCGATATCGTAATCAGGGTTTCCAACTGGTTTAAGTTCATACGGAACGCCCCCTCTCGGCCAATCACAATTATATTACAAAAGATTAATAAAGAAAAAGCTGTCGGCGCGGAACGGTTCCTGTACAATGAAAGCATTATCAACCTGACAAAAGCGGAGGGACTGCGATGGATCAAAAACGAGCCGTGCGCGCCTGGGTCATGTACGACTGGGCGAATTCGGCCTATTCGACGACGATGATGGCGGCGGTGCTGCCAATCTTTTTCGTGAACGTACCCGGAGCGGGCGTCGGCGACGACGTCGCGCTGACGGCTTGGGCGTATACGCAATCGGCCGCGATGCTGCTGCTGGTGCTGCTGTCGCCCGTGCTGGGCGCGGTCGCCGACGTCTCCGGCGCGAAGAAGAAGCTGCTCGGCGGATTTATGGCGCTCGGCGTCCTGGCGACGACGCTGTACGCGTTCGTCGGCGAAGGCCAGCTGTGGTTCGCGATCGCATTGACGCTGCTCGGCGTCGTCGGCTTTAACGGCTCGCTCAACTTTTACGACGCGCTGCTGCCTGACATCGCGGAGCCGGAGGAGCGCGACCGGGTGTCCGCCCGCGGTTATGCGTACGGCTATTTGGGCGGCGGGCTGCTGCTTGCGGCCAATCTCGTCATGATCCAAAAGCCGGAATGGTTCGGGCTCGATACCCTCGGAGGCACGCGGCTCGCGTTCGTGTCTGTGGCGCTGTGGTGGCTGCTGTTTTCGATTCCGCTGTTCCGACGCGTCCCGGAGCGGCGCCCCGCGGCGGCGGTGCCGGCGGGGGAGGCGGTGCGGCTCGCGTTCGCGCGGCTGTCCGCCACGTTCCGGCAGCTCAAGCATTACCCGGAGCTCGTCAAATATTTGATCGCGTTCTGGTTTTTCAGCGACGGGATCGGCACGATCATCAAAATGGCGACGGCGTACGGGGAGACGATCGGCATCGGAACGTCGCATCTCATCGGCGCGCTGCTCATCACGCAGTTCGTCGGATTCCCGTGCGCGATTGTATTCGGCCGGTTGGCCGACCGATTCGGCGCGAAGTCCGGATTGTACTTATCGCTTAGCATTTACGTGCTGATCACGGTGCTCGGTTATTTCATGACGACGGCGCTCCATTTCTACTTGCTGGCGGCGATGGTCGGCCTCGTGCAGGGCGGCAGCCAAGCGCTCGCGCGGTCGATTTACACGCGTCTCATTCCGGCCGGCCGCAACGCCGAATTTTTCGGCTTCATGAGCGTGTGGAGCAAATTCGCCGGCATCGTCGGTCCGGCCGTGTTCGGCTACGTCAATATGATCGGCAACAGCCGCCTCGGCATTCTCGCGCTCGTCGCGTTTTTCGTCATCGGCATCTTCGTCCTGACGCGGGTCGATCTCGAGAAAGGCGCGCGCGAAGCGGAGCGCGATCTGTCCCCGCCGGTCGGCGGGTCGGACGGCAGTTTACCGGTCGGCCGCTAAGCCCGTTTCGTACGAGCGGTCGCCGAGCGCTTCCGCGAAGGCGAGCCAGGCCGTTCGACGTTCGGCGGGCCCGCTCCGGCGGCTCGCTTCGAGCCAGACGGCCGCCGCGCCGAGCAGCCGCTCGCCGTCGAGCAGCGCTCGCTCCCAGACGTCCCAGAACGTCTCGCGGCTTTCGCGGTTCGGCTCCGCGGGCGGACGCCACCGTTCGCCGCGCTCGTTCATCGGGTCGTCGGGATCCAGCCGCCGCCCCGGCACGAACGGCTCGATCGCGCCGCCCGTCATGGCCCGCTTCACGCCGACGGGGTCGTGGAACAAGCGGAACGCGGCGAGCGTGTCCCGGTAGCTGCGATGCC
This sequence comes from Paenibacillus sp., assembly GCF_035645195.1. Lineage (NCBI taxonomy): Bacteria > Bacillati > Bacillota > Bacilli > Caryophanales > Paenibacillaceae > Paenibacillus > Paenibacillus sp. Next base: position 145,684 of record NZ_DASQNA010000014.1, read on the forward strand.
ACAGCCCGTTGAGGAACGGCGAGGCATGCTCGGGGTAGACGCGGCGCATCGCGTCCTCGATCGACGCGCAGACGGCCTCCGGCAGCCGGGGGCCGGCGTCGAGCGTCGGCGCGACCGGCGTCCGCGCGGCGTCGAGCCCTCGGAGCCGCTCCAGCACGCACGTGTCGATCGCCGCTTCCAGCCGCTGGTGATCCCACTTGCGGCTGCCTTGGCGCGCGAACACGTACGGATGCGCGATCCGGTCGAGCGCGTGGTGCGTCAGCCAGCCGAGCGCGTAGATCGCGCGCGGATCGCCGGGGCCCGCCCCTTCGCACCGCTGGAGCAGCTCGCGCAGGAACGGGCCGCAGCGGCTCCGATGGAGCAGACCGCCCCAAAAATCGGACGCGGCCCGCGCCTTCGCCGTCCATGGGTAAAAGCGATGGTAAAACAACGGGTCCGGGCCTTGGCAGGCAAGGCGGAACAGCGCTTTGGCCGCGCGATCGTCCCCCAACCAAAGACCCAGATCGAGCCTGTCAAGGAGCAGCTCCCCGTATATCGAATGCGTCCATACGCTCGGCATGAAAACCCTCCTATACGCGGTGGAAAATCTCGGGTATAATAAACATTAAAATCATTAACGATTAGGACAGGCCGTAGGTCTAAAGAACGATAAGAATCGCACGGAGGTAGCGCACGAGTATGAATCCCGAATTCGTCCATCCGTTCTTGGAATCAGCGCGAATCGTCATCGAACAAGTGGCCGGCGTCAAACCGTCTGCGGGCGAGTTCGGCATCAAGGAAATCGTGAAACACGAAGAGTACTTGTGGGTCCACATCGGCCTCACCGGCCAAATGACCGGAGACATCATTTACGGCTTGAAAGAAGAAGTGGCGCTTAAGATGGTGTCCGCCATGATGGGCGGCTACGTTTTGGAAGAGCTCGGCGAAATGGGTCACAGCGCGATTTCGGAGCTGAGCAACATGATCAGCGGCAACGCGAGCACGATGCTGTACAACAAGGGACTGCGCGTCGACATCACGCCGCCGAAAATCATCAGCTCGACGGAAGGCGGCGTCATCTCGGCTACCCGCGTCCTGTCGATTCCGCTGTCGATGGAAGGCATCGGCGAGCTCGACATCCAGCTGCTGATCGCATGACGCGTCTCGCGTCATGCCCGGCAGGCGGGCGCCGCGCGTTTCCATCCGTTCGCCGAACATGATAAAATAATATCCGACTCACTCGATAGAAGACGACCGTCCGAAATTTCGGCTGGCGTTTTTTTTTCTGCGCCCGAGGAGTCCGGTTGCGCAGCGGCGCTTTCCGTTTTCGAGGTTCCGCGGGCGAATTCTCTACATAAGACCGGGAGTGACGCGATCGATGAAACCAACCGCTTTCCTGCAAGGCCGAACGGCGCTCGTAACGGGCGCCTCCGGAGGCATCGGCGCCGCCGTCGCGCGGCGGCTGCACGAGCGGGGCGCCGTCGTCATCCTCGCGGCGCGCTCGGCGGACAAGCTGGCCGCGCTGGCGGCGGAGCTCGGGCCGAGGGCGCACGCTCTGACGCTCGACGTCGCCGACGAGAAGGCCGTGAGGGCCGCCTTCGAGACGATTCGCGAGCGATTCGGCGGCGTCGACGTGCTCGTGAACAACGCCGGCTTCGGCCGCTTCGAGCCGGCGCTCGCCGCGCCCCACGATTCGTTCCGCGCCATGATGGACGTCAATTACTTCGCGGCGGTGCAGTGCACGCGCGAAGCGCTGCCGCACATGCTGCAGCGCGGGAGCGGGGCGATCGTCAACGTCGCTTCGATCGCGGGCAAATTCGCCACCGCCAAATCGAGCGGCTACTCGGCTACGAAGCACGCGCTGCTCGGCTTCACGAATGCGCTGCGCCAAGAGCTGCACGGCACGGGCGTGCACGTGATGGCGGTCAACCCCGGACCGGTCAGCACGTCGTTCTTCGACATCGCCGATCCTGAGGGCGGATATGTATCGAACGTCCGCTGGATGATGGTGACGCCGGAGCAGGTTGCCGACGCGGTCGTCGACGGGCTCGCCCGCCGCAAGGCGGAAGTCAACGTACCGGGCTGGCTCGGCGCAGCGGTCCGCGTCGGGCAGCTGCTGCCGATCGGCCTCGTGGGCGCGTTCTCGGCGAAATTTCTTAAGTTGAAGTAGGGGGAGGCGAAGCGGCGGCCTTCCGCTGATTCCGCGCTTTGACGTCCTCGAACAGCTCCCGGACGGCGGCTTTGCCTTCCGGATGGGCGGCGTTCCAATGGTTCGCGAGCGCGGGCATCGTTTTGTGGATGTGGCTGTACAGCGCCCACAGTTTCACCTGTTCCACCGTTTCCGGGGCGTTGTCCCCGACGAGCAGTTCCGCGTATTGTTCGATCAGCGCGTCGAACTGCGCGCGAAGCGACGGGTCGTTCAGCAGCTTCATGTCGATTCTCCTTTGCCGGCTTCGGAACCTGGGCGGTTCCGGATTCGAATTCAGTCTATCGCACGCCGGGACACGTGTCAAAGCGCTTCCGGCGCGGTTTTATCCAATATATCCAACTATTACAGCCCATCGGGGGGACATTATGAACGAGATCGAAACGAATGAGAAGGGCGGCTTCGCCGCGCTCGGCATCCAAGGTCCGTGGCTCGCGAAGCTTGAGGCGCGCGGCATCGTCGAGCCGTCGCCGATTCAGGCGGCAGCGCTGCCGGCATTGCTCGGGGGCGGCGACGCCGTCATCCGGTCGCGGACGGGCACCGGCAAGACGCTCGCCTTCCTGCTGCCGGCGCTGGAGCGGATCGACGCGGCGTCGGACGCGCTGCAGGTCGTCGTGTTGACGCCGACGGCGGAGCTCGCGATGCAGATCGCGCGCGAAGCCGGCGATTTGACGGAAGGCACGACGCTGCGGACGCAGGCGTTGATCGGAGGCGCTTCGCTGCAGCGGCAGCTGGACAAGCTGAAGCAGAAGCCGCAGCTCGTCGTCGGCACGCCGGGACGCATTTTGGAAATTATGGCGCTCAAGAAGCTGAAGACGACCGAAGTGAAGTACGTCGTCGTCGACGAGGCGGACCAGACGTTCGCGCTCGGCGCCGGCGGCGAAGCGGAGCGCATCCTCGGCGCGCTGCCCGCGTCGAAGCAGACGGTGTTTTGCTCCGCGACGATGCCCGAGGAGGCGTCTCGCGTCGCGGCGAAGTGGACGAAGAACGCGGTGCGCGTCGAGGCGGAGCCGCCGGAGGAGGCCGGGCTGCGCTTGCCGCCGACGGTCGAGCACTCCTACATCGTGACGGAGGAGCGGGACCGGATCGACGCGGTGCGGCGGCTGCTGCGCACGGTGCAGCCGCGCTCGGCGATTCTGTTCGTCAACCAGACGGAATCGATCGCCGAGGTCGAGGCGAAGCTGCAGTATCACGGACTCGCGGTCGAAGCCGTATATGGGGAGCAGCCGAAGCAGGAGCGGACGGCCGTCATGCGCCGGTTCCGCAGCGGCAAGCTGAAGCTGTTGCTCGCGACGGACGTCGCCGCGCGCGGACTGGACGCCCCGGACGTCACGCACGTCATCCACGTCGACCCGCCGCTCGACGCGGAGCGATATTTGCACCGCGCGGGACGGACCGGCCGGATGGGCCGCTCCGGCGAGTCGATCCTTGTGCTGACGCCGAACCGGACGTTCATCGCCGCGAAATTCGCCGATGCGCTCGGCATCGCGATTCGCGAGAAGCGGCTGAAGGAAGGCGCGTGGCAGCCGGCGGCCGGCAACGGCGCTTCGCCGCGGAAGCAGGGCCGTCCGGCGCCTTCCGCCGATACGGCTAAGGCGGCGGTTTCCGGTGCGGCGAAGGCGCCGGCCTCCGGTGCGGCGAAGCCGGCGTCCGTCTCGGCTGGCAAGGGCGCTGCAACGAACGGCGCGAATGGCGCAGCCGTCTCGGCGAGCAGGGGCGCGTCAGCGAACGGCGCGAAAGCCGCTCCCAAGCCCAAGGCTCAGACGTCCGCCGCCGCGGCCGCGGCGAAGAAGGCGGAGAATCGTCACCGCGACAAGAAAAACAAAGGCGCGCCGCGCTGGCTGAAAGAAAAGCGCGCCGCCGCCAGCGCGAACGGGCATGCGAACGCCTCCCCGACGGACGGCAGCCCGAGAGGCTGAGCCGCCGATGAGGAGGCGCCGTTCCCTGCCGCTGCTGCTCGTGCTGCCGCTGCTGCTGCTGCTCGCGGGCGCCGGAATCGCCGCGTACGGCTCGACCGAGCCGCCGCTTGATTGGTCGGCCGCTCCGAAGCCGAGCGTCGCGAACGAGCTGCGGGAGATGATCGCCGCAAGGTCGCTGGCGTTGACGATCGACGAAGCGGAGCTGAACGCGCTGCTGAAGCCCGAGCTGTATGAACGGCGGCGGCTGAATGAACTCATGGAGCTGACGGGGGCGGACATCGCGATCTCCGGCGACACACTGATCGTGAAGACCGATGTGCGTCTCGGCGGTGCGCTTCGCCTGCCGCTGACGCACCGGCTGCGGCTGACCTGGGACAAGCCGGACGTCGTCGCCGAGCATTACGCGACGAGCCTCAAGGCGCTGCCGCTGCCGACCGCGCTCGTGCCGATCGGCATCGTCCGCGTGCCGCTCGCGTGGGATGCGCCGATTCCGACGGAGGTCGACGGCGTTGCGTTCGAGGAAGGAAGGCTGCGCATCTCGTTCCGCGTGGCGAATCCGTTCGGATTCTGATCCGGAGGGAACTTGCAAGATGGGGCGGAGCGTGGATGAAAGGCGGGCCAAACGGCCTGCCTTTTTTAAGTTTGTAACAGGCATGTTTCGCAATAAGCATCTCTTCGCGTATCACAGTGGTTTGTATATTTCCGCTTTGAGAGGGGGGAGTGCCCCCTTTTTGTCGCATTCCGCTTCAATTCCCTTTGCTCAGCGCAGCGACGCTTGCCCGGAACTTATTGCATCAGCGCAGCGACGCTTGCTCGGAGCTTACTGCATCTGCGCAGCGACGCTTGCTCGGAGCTTACTGCAGCAGGGCAGCGAATTTGCTCAAACCTTACTGCATCAGCGCAGCGACGCTTGCTCGGAACTTATTGCATCAGCGCGGCGACGCTTGCTCGGAGCTTACTGCATCAGCGCAGCGACGCTTGCCCGGAGCTTACTGTCAGCGCAGCGACGCTTGCTCGGAGCTTGTTGCATCAGCGCAGCGACGCTTGCCCGGAGCTTACCGCATCAGCGCAGCGACGCTTGCTCGGAGCTTATTGCAGCAGGGCAGCGACGTTTGCTGGGAGCTTACTGCAACGATCTTCCGAAGGACAATGTGTTAGGCAGAGATCGCCGCAGCAATTGTCGTACTTCAGAGCGATTCATTTTTGATTAGGAATCTGGCTTAAAGGGATTTGCAGGACTTCTAATCGTTAGGGACATTCCCCCACAGCGATCCTTGTCTACAACCCTGCGATAGAGGCAGATGGGAGTACGATGCCGACATCGTCCGCTCGTAAACGGCGCGACCGAACATCATTTGTTCCCATGCAGCCTTCAAGGGGATGCCTCGGGATATGCAATTCCAACGAAACGCGTATTCGTCGAGATAAAGTTGCAGATAGGTGTTGCCGATGCTGCCAAAGACGGAGTAGAGCCAGTGTTTCGCGTCTTCGGCAATAAACCGAAGTTGGCTTTTGGCCATGCCGAAAGAGGAGAGCGGGACGAATTCGCGCGAATCCGGAAACACGTTTTGGGCGAAGTGTATTTTCCCGTCTCTCGTCAATCGTTTCCCATCCAACAAGTGCGTTGGAACGGGCCTGAACTTGACGGCTGAAGCTTTCCCGGTGCGATTGTCCATGGAACCCCCGATAAGAATAACGCGTTCTCTGCGATAAAGGGCATGCGTAATGAAGAAATAAGGACCGAGCACTTGGAGGCCGGCGTGAACGGTCCCTAAGA